>JBKJHI010000178.1:0-5137 GCA_046599085.1 Candidatus Limnocylindrales bacterium | reverse complement strand
AGGTGCAGGCCCGCGAGGTCCTGCTGCTGCCCAACAATCCGAACGTGGTCCTGGCCGCTCGCCAGGTTGCCCAGATGCCCGAGCGCCAGGTCGCCGTCGTCCCGACCCGCAACGCGGCCGAAGGCTTTGCCGCCCTGCTCGCGCTCGATCCGGGCGCGGATGCCGCCACCAACGTCGGGCCGATGACGGACGCGGGACGGTCGATCCAGTCGATCGCGGTGACCGAGGCCGTGCGCAATGCCACGATCGGCGGGCGCAAGGTCAAGAAGGGCCAGACCATCGCACTCGATCCCGACGACGGCCTGATCGCGGTCGACAGCGATCGCGACAAATGCGTGCTGGCCGCCGTCGCGGCGATGGACCCGGGCTACGAGCTGGTCACCGTGTTCTACGGGGACGGTGCCACCCTGGCCGATGCGGAGGCGATCGCCAAGCGGATCGGTGGACTCGTGCCGGGCACGGAGGTCGAGGTCCGCTTCGGCGGGCAGCCGTTCTACCGGTACCTCATCGCCGCCGAGTAGGCGAGGACTTGCGATGGCGACGAAGCCGGCCCCGCCGCCACCGACGGACCCGCTCGAGGTCCTGGCCGCGCCAGTGCACCAGGCTGGCCTGACCGCCGGGCCCACCCTTCGCCGCGCCGGGCTTCGCCTGGCCTGGTACGACGTTCGGGACCTGCTGTTCCACCTCCCGCGCCGCTACGACGACCTGCGCGAGCTGAGCAAGCTCGGGGATCTGGTCTGGACGGAGGAGGGGACCGTGGTCTCGACACGGGCACGCGTCGTCGATGTGGTCGTCCAGCCGGGGTTCCGCCGCCGCACGCAGCGCACGGTCGCGGAGCTCGAGGACGGGACCGGGCGCCTCAAGGCCGTCTGGTTCGGACGCCGCTTCATCGAGCGCCGTCTGCATGTCGATGACGACATCGTGGTGTCCGGGCGGCTCAAGCGGTTCGGCCGCGACCTGGTCATCGACAACCCGGACTTCCAGACGGCCACGGACGACGGCACGTCGCTCCACGCGGGCCGGATCGTGCCGGTCTATCGGCTGACCGCCGGCCTGAACGCCGCTCGCCTGCGGGTGGCGATGCGCGAGGCGCTCGACAAGGGCGGCTTCGCCTATCCGGAGTACCTGCCCGCCGACCTGCGCACCGCGGAGGGCCTGGAGACGATCGATGTCGCGCTGGAGGCCGCGCACTACCCGCCGTCGTTCGAGGCCCGTGACGCCGCCCTCCAGCGCCTCGCCTTCGATGAACTCCTCGCCCTGCAGCTGGGGATGGTCGGGCGGCGGCGCGCCCGCGGCCGCGACCACTCGCCGGTCATCACCGTGGATGACGCCACGGACGCCGGGATCCGCGGCGCGCTCACAGAGGCCCTGACCCGCCGCGTCGGTCGGCCGATCGAGCTGACCCCCGACCAGAGCACCTCGATGGACGATATCCGTGGTGATCTCGCTGGCTCCAGCCCGATGCTGCGGCTGCTCCAGGGCGACGTCGGCTCGGGCAAGACCGCGGTCGCAGCCTACGCCCTGGCGGCCGCGGCGAAGGCCGGGTTCCAGGGAGCGCTGCTTGCCCCGACGGACCTCCTGGCGCGGCAGCACCTCGAGACGGTCGGCGCCCTGCTGGCCGATCTCGGCGTCGATGTCCTGTTGCTCGCTGGCTCGCTCAAGGCGGCCGAGCGGACGCGGGCGCTGGAGGCCATCGCCAGCGGCCAGGCGTCGGTCGTGGTCGGGACGCACGCGCTGTTCCAGGAGTCGGTGACGTTCGCCCGGCTCGGTCTCGCCATCATCGATGAGCAGCACCGCTTCGGGGTCGATCAGCGCGGCGCGCTGGAGGCCAAGGCCGGCGTCGCGACGGCACCGCACGTGCTCCTCATGACGGCCACGCCGATCCCGCGGACGCTCGGCCAGGTGCTCTACGCCGACCTCGATGTCTCGGACTTGCGCACGCCGCCGGAGGGCCGCCTCGTCATCCGGACCGGGATCCGGCGGCCGGATCAGCTCGAGGCGACGTGGGCCAAGGTCCGCGAGGAGGCCGCCGCCGGGCACCGAACGTTCGTCGTCGTGCCGCTCATCGAGGAGGGGAGTGCCGCCGACGACGCGATGGGGTCGTCCGCGGTCGCCGCCGAATCCGAGGCCGAGCGCCTGACGCTCCTCCTCGCGCCGCTGCGGGTCGGGATGGTCCACGGCCGCATGAAGCCGGGCGATCGGGATGCCGAGATGGCCCGCTTCCGGGACGGCGATCTAGACGTCCTCGTCGGGACGACCGTCGTCGAGGTCGGCGTGGACGTGCCGGCGGCCACGGTGATGATCGTGCAGGGCGCCGATCGGTTCGGGCTCGCGCAGCTCCACCAGCTGCGGGGTCGCGTCGGTCGTGGCACGGCGGAGTCGTATTGCGTCCTCGTCTCCGACGCCGAGGACGAGCACGCTCGCGCCCGGCTCAACGCCATCGCCGAGCTGCGCGACGGCTTCGAACTGGCTGAGCGCGATTTCGAGCTGCGTCGCGAGGGCGACGTGCTGGGCTTCGTCCAGAGCGGCCTGCCCGGACTGAGGGTGGCGTCGCTGACCCGCAAGGACCACCAGGCGCTGGCGGTCCGTGCCCGGGCCCAGGCGGAAGCGTTGCTGGATGCGCGCGGTGACCTGGATCCGATGAGGTCGGACCTCGCCCCACTGGCCGCGGAACTGCGCACCGGATGGCTCCGCCGGCTTGCGGCCGCGGAACCGGCGAGCGCCACGTGAGTTCGGCCACGGACGGCGGCCGAGTCATCGCCGGCAGTGCCCGCAGCATCCGCCTCCGGGCGCCCGGGGAGGGCACGCGGCCCCTCGGCGATCGGGTCAAACAGACGCTGTTCGCGATGCTGGAGCCGTCCCTGTCGGGCGCCCGGTTCCTCGACCTGTTCGCGGGGAGTGGCGCGGCCGGCATCGAGGCACTCAGCCGAGGCGCCGCGGAGGCGGTGTTCATCGAGCGCGATGCCGGGGCCTGCGCGGTCATCGCCGCGAACCTCGAGCGGACCGGGTTGACGGGCGGCGACCGCGCCACGCGGGTCATCCGGGCGGATGCCCTCGCGTGGATCCGGGATCGGGCGCGGGCCGCCGAACCCGCCTGGGACCTCGTGTTCGTCGATCCGCCCTATGCCGAGACGGCGCTCCTGGCCGCAACGCTCGCGTCCCTGGGTCCGCTCGTGGCACCCGACGGCGTCGTCGTCGCCAAGCACTTCTGGCGGGACGCTCCTCCGGCACGGGCCGGGCTGCTAGCATCGGACCGCGACCGTCGGTTCGGCGAGACGGCCCTCACCTTTTATCGCCGGAGCCCAGCCACCAGCCCCACGGAGGACGGATGAGCGTCGCGGTCTATCCCGGATCCTTCGACCCGGTCACCAACGGCCACCTCGACATCGTCGAGCGCGCCGCGACCGTGTTCGAGCGCGTGATCGTGGCCGTCCTCGCCAATCCACGGAAGTCCCCGCTCCTGGCCGTTGCCGAGCGCATGGACGTCCTGCGCACGGCCATGTCGGAGGCAGGATTGCCGATGGATCGCCTGGAGATCGCCTCGTTCGACGGTTTGACCATCGACTTCTGCCGCGCGCGCGGCGCCACCGCCCTCGTGCGCGGCCTGCGCGCCATCAGCGATTTCGAGACCGAGATGCAGCTCGCCCACAACAACCGGGTCCTGGCGCCGGAGATCGACACCGTGTTCTTCATGACCTCCATCGACTCGGGCTATGTGAGCTCCAGCCTGGTCAAGGAGATCGCCTCGTTCGGCGGCGATGTGTCCGCCATGGTGCCTCCGGCCGCGGCCGCCGCGCTGCGCTCGGCTCTGGACGAGCGCCCAGGGTAGTGCCGGTACGGGAGCGCCCGTGCCATAATCGCCACCAGCCGGCGCGCCCCGACCCCGATCCGCCAACGTGCGCGAGCGACCGCCCAGGCAGGAGGCCCGAGCCATCGACATCATCTTCCTCGTCGAGCGCCTCGAATCGCTGCTCGCGAACGGCAAGAAGCTGCCCCTGACGACGAACGTCGTGGTGGACCAGAACGCGGCCCTCGGCCTCATCGATGAGTTGCGCGTCGCCGTCCCTGAAGAGGTCCGCGCCGCCAAGCGCATCAATTCCGAGGGCGAACGGATCATCGAGAAGGCCCAGGAGGAGGCGGAGCGGATCGTCGCCAAGGCCCAGGAACAGGCGGCCTTCCTCATCGACGAGCGGGGCCTGACCAACGCTGCCGATGGCGAAAGCCGGCGGATCATCACCGAGGCGTACGCCGACGCAGACCGCATCCGGGCCGGCGCCGACGAGTACGCCGTCGGGGTCCTCGAGGGGCTCGAGGGCGATGTCAACCACACGCTCCAGAGCATCCAGAAGGGCATCGCCATGCTGGATCAGCGACGCGCCGCAGCGGCGCCAGCGGAGACCGATGGGACCGTCGATGGCGATGGCGCGTGGGACGACGAGGACGAGGGCGCGCCGGCTCACAACCGTTCGTGACGCGTCCGCCCGGCAACGAGCCGTTCCTGTTCAACGTCGCCGGCCTGCTCGGTGACGATCCCGGGGCCGACCGCTCGCACGAGGTCGCTGACGCCCGCATCGATCTGCCGGACGAACTCGTCCTGGCCACCCCGATCGCGGGCACGGTCCGACTCACGCGAACCAACCGCGGCATCATCGCCGACGTGCGCCTGACGACGTCCCTGGCGGGGGAGTGCGCGCGCTGCCTGCGGCCGCTGGCCACACCGATCGACATCCGGCTCGAAGAGGAGTTCCTGCCCACGCTGGACCTCACGACCGGCCTTCCCGTGCCGACCGACGATGAGCCCGACGTCCTGCGCCTGACGGATCACCACGAGGTGGACCTGGAGGGGCCCATCCGCGACGCCATCTCCCTGGCCGAGCCCATCGCGCCACTGGACCGCCCCGACTGCCCCGGCCTGTGCATGGTGTGCGGTCTGCCGCTCGACGAGGGCACGCACGATCATCCCGACGACGACTGGGACCCGCGCATGGAAGCCCTCCGGGCGTTCAACCTCGACGCGTAGGACCATCCTCGCCGCCGTCGAGTCCAATCGTTAGCAAAGTCTGTGGATAACTCTCTTAGCACACCACACCGCTCCTACTGCTATGACGCGCGCAACCAGCTGACGTCGGTCTCGACG
>JBKJHI010000261.1:0-5209 GCA_046599085.1 Candidatus Limnocylindrales bacterium | reverse complement strand
CGGAGCGCGTCGTCGAGCGACGGCACCCCGGCGCCGCTCAGCCGGCCGGCGAGCTTCGCCCATTGCCCGGCGACCCCGTCCTGGACGTCGTGGAATTCCCAGAAGACATGCGTCCCGTAGGCATCGAGCGAGATGTCCAGGCCGCGCTCGCGGATCTTGGCACACGACCGGATGTACTCTAGCCCGGACCGGGCATCACGGAACGTCACGAACGCGCCGGGCTCGGTCGACAGCGCAAGCCCGTCGGCGAGCGAGCGGCGGACCTGTCGTTTGGTGCCGTCCTCCGCCTTGCTCGCATACGTCGCGGATTCGCGGATCGTGCCGGACGTGGAAGCGAACGTCGTGTGGTACACGACGAGCGAGCGTTCGCGCCCGACACCGTTCGAGTAGGCCAGCACGTTCTCGTCGACCCGGCCCGACTCCGTCTCGAGGTCGTAGAGCAGGAACTCGCGCGCCTCGGCGAACCAAGCCCGGCGGTGGAGGAGCGGGAAGATCTCGCGTTCGTGGCGCTCCAGCAACCCGGGGTCCGGGCGTTCGTCGAGCGTCGCGCGCCGAAATTCCATCCCGTACTTCTCGCCGAACCCCTGGACCTGGCCGTGACCCAGCATCGGCAACCCGGGCAGCGTGGCGAGGACCGTGGCCACGCCGAAGTACTTGTCGCCCTTGCCGAACTGCTCGACCGCGGTCTTTTCGTCCGGGTTGCTCATGAAGTTGACGTAGCGCTTGAGGATCTCCGGGTCGAACTCCAGGGTCTCGCGGATGAGCTTGCGGTAGCCGACCCCGTTCTCGTCGCGGAGCATGTGCATGAACGCGCTGTTGTAGACGCGATGCATGCCCAGCGTCCGGACGAAGTAGCCCTCCAGCATCCAGAACGCCTCGGCCAGGAGGAGCGTGCCTGGGACTTCGGCGGCGACCCGGTCGACGACCTCCCGCCAGAACTCGGCCGGCATGCGGCTGTCGAACTCGGCCTGGGTCATGGCGTGCTCGGCGCGTGATGGGATGCCGTCGCCGATGGCTGGCAGTGGCCACCACAGGCGCTGGATGTGCTTGCGGGCGAGGACCATCGCCGCATCGAAGCGGATGATCGGGAATCGCCGGGCCACGTCGAGGATGACCTGGATGACGTGTTCGCGGACCTCCGGCTTGAGGAAGTCGAGCTGTGCAGTGTCATTCCACGGGAAGCTCGTGCCGTCGTTGCCGTGGTAGATGTAGCGCTCGTCGCCGCTCGATCGGTCGAATCGCCTGAAGACCACCGCCGCGTCCGAGTCGTCCCAGTAGTGGTCCTCCAGAACGACGCCGACCCGGGGATCCGGGGAGAGATCGGCGCCGGTGAACGTATAGGCGGGGTAGGGCGGCTCGAGGACGGACAGGAACCAGTCCGGGTGCTCGATGACCCAACTCGAGTCCAGGCCCATGTGATTGGGGACCATGTCGCTGGCCAGCCGGATCCCGCGAGCCCACGCTCGGTCGCGCAGGTTCGCGTAGGCAGCCTCTCCGCCCAGGTCGTCGGCGATGCGGTAGTCGTCGAGCGAGTAGGCGGACGCGACTGCTTCGGTGTTGCCGCGCATCTGCTTGATCCGTGCCGACGCGACGGAACGCTGCCACAGCCCGATGAGCCACAGGCCGGTGATCCCCCAGCCGGCCAGCGTATCGAGCTCCTCGTCCGGGATCGCGTCGAGCGTCCGGATCTCGCGGTCGTGGCGGCGTGAGAGCTGGTCCAGCCAGACGTATGTGCTCTTGGCCATGAGCACGACCTGTGGCATCCAGGCCGAATCGCTCGAGAAGGCTTCCGGATCCTCGGCGGCCCCGGCCAGCGACGGCGCCTCGACGGGGGCTGCGATTCCGCCGTGCAGCCCGCCACCGAAGCGCAGATGTAGGCCGCGCTCCTCCTCGGCGAGGATGCCGATGGCCATGTCCAGCGTCGCCATGAGCGCGGCCAGGTCGACCCCCAGGAGCGCGCCCCAGTGCTCACGGACGTAGCGCAGTTGCCCGATGAGCGACGTCGGGGCGTGGCGGGCCGGCGAGCGCATCAGCTCGACGAGCGATTCCCCGCCAGGCCCCGATGCGGCCTCGCCGCTGACCGGGGCGAAGGCTGCTTCGAGGGTCGCGATCGCCTCCTCGTAGTGCGTGCCGTCGGCGAGGATCCGGTCGTCGATGAGTTCGCGCAGCGGACCGATCGCCGGGTTCTCGTTGGCGATTCGGGTGAGGAACAGTTCCTCGAGTCGGGCGAGTTCCGGTTCAGGCTCAGGTCCGGCACCCGGGAACGCCGCGCCGAACCGGTCGAGCAGCCGCGCGGCCTCGACCGGTCCGAGTCGTGCACGGACGTCGCGGAGCGCACTGGTCATGGCCTCCGGCCGGCGGGTGGCGGTGTACCGGGCGATCAGCAGGTGGCCGACCTCGTGCAGCACGCCGAGCGCCCCGATCTCGCCGGCTCCGACACCGGGCGCGCCGGTCGGCCGATCGGCATTCATCCGGGCGGCGAGACGCCGGATCGCCGCGACATCGCCGAACAGGAGGTCGCCGCGCAGGCCGATGAGCGCGCCATCGATGCCGTACCGGTCGCGCGCGGTGTGGCGCACGTGGAACGCGAGGCCGTCCTGGTGGGCGTCGGCCCCCGTCACGCCGGGACCGCCGCCGCGGTGCGTGCCGCGTTGACGTGCTCGATCGCGCGCCGGAGGAGCTCGATGCCCGCCGGGTCGAAGTCGTAGGTCCACGGTCGGACGCGGTCCGGCCGCGACAGTCGGCGATCCATGCCGGCGGCGAGCGCGTCGCGCGAGAGCAGGATGAGGTCGGCGAGCCGATCGACTCGGTCGAGTTGCTTCGGTTCGTCGAGCAGGGCGGACTCGATGCGGATGCCAGTGGCACCCGACAGCTGCAGCGTCTCCTGCATGTTGTCCGCCCCGCGCGCGGAACTGCACACGATGCCGACGGTCGACCCGTCGGGCAGTCCGGCGATCTCGTGCACCAGCTCGACGTAGCCCGGCCCGACGAGCATCGCCACGACCGGCACGCGGCCGGCCGCCAGCACCTGGGCCTCATCGGCATGGAACGTCGTCGTGGCCACGAGGTCGTAGTGGAAGCGGTCGAGGCGATCCGGCATGTCGTCGATGAGCGCTCCTTCGACCTCGATGAGATCCGGGAAGGCGTCGACCAGCCGCTCAGCGTCGTACCCGGCGTCGGCGCTCGTGCACTCCGCGAACAGGACGCGCACCAATGGGCCGGGCCGCTTCCGTTCCGTGGCGGCGGCGAAGGTCGCGGCGGCGGCCTCGTCGGCGGTGTACCCGGCATGGGCGGCACGGCGGAGCATCTCCGACACGATCCCGGCCAGCGCCTCCGCTCCGCGCTTCTGTGGAGGCCGTTCCGCGACGTGGGTTCCCGCGCCCTGACGACTGGTGACGTATCCGGCATCGGCCAGACGACGGTAGACCGCGCGAATGGTGTTGGGGTTCACGCGCAGTGCGGCACCGAGCTCTCTGACCGGGGCGAGCCGCGACCCGGGGAGCAGCCGACCGGAGTCGATCTGGTAGGCGAGCTGCCAGTAGATCTGCGTGGAGATCGGGACGTCCGAGTCCCGCTCGACGTCGAGGTCGCCAGGCTGCGGTCCGGCCGCACTCGCGGACGTGGGATCATTTGACATAGTCAACTAGTCCAAGTATGGTGAATCGACACGAATACGCTCACCAAGGTAGGTCACCACGATGCCCGCTCTGCTCATCCTCACGGCCCTGGTCGCCACCCTCGCAGCCTTGGGCCTGGCCGCCCTTCGCTGGGGCAAAGATTCCCGTGAATGGTCGATCGATGGCTTCGTCGCACCGGCCCTTGGCACCCGCTGAACCTTCGCACATCGGCCGCCGACGCGGCGGCCTCTCATCGACTTCCTCATCGTCAGCCCGTGGCGCGCAGGCCGCGGGCTGACGGATTCCCGGGACGGCGCTACGAGGTCGTCGATATGTCCACTCCGACCGCCGCCAGGGCTCGACTGAAGACGGCGAGACCGTCCAGGCCGTCGTGCTCCGGGATGAGCGCGAGATCGGCGACCAGCCGGCGCTCCAGGTCCGAGCCGGCGAGTCCGTCGACGAGGCGCGCAGCCCGCGCAGCGGCCCGCAGGGAGCCGGCGGTCTCGAGTCGAACGGGGTTCTCCCAGAACCAGCCGCAACTGGCGAACATCGCGAGTCGCCAGCGCTGCGCCTCCATGAGCACGGCAAGTCGGTCGTCGCCACCGTGGCGCGCCGTGAATGCCGATGCGGTCTCGCGGCCGATGACGACGTCGACCCAGGCGTCGCGGGCGGCCCATACGTCCAGCGCAGTCGGGAACGAGCGGGCGAGGTCGTCGGTCAGGGCATCGATGCCACCGGCGAGGCGCTCGAACGCCGATCGGAGCGGCTCCTTCCAGGCTCCGTCCTCCACACACGGGCAATCCCCGCTCCAGCGGGTGACGCCATGGTGGCAGCTCCACGACGTGGCCTCGTGCAGGTCAACCACCGGCAGGGATGCACGGTCCATCGCGCTCAGCGCCTCGCCCAGGGACGGCCGGTCGTAGGGCAGGTGATCGGGCGCTGCCGCGCCGATGAGTCGGGCGAGGAACTGTTCGCGCTCCGGCTGATGGTGGCCGTAGAGCTCGCCGTCCGTGGCGATGACCACGAGCGGCCCAGCGCCGGCCCCGTCACGACCGTGGTCCGCATCGTCCTGGGCGAACCGTGGCAGGACGCGCTCGCGGATGAAAACGTCCGCATCGACCGTCGCTGACGGCTCGAACGACACGGCCGCCGACAGCAGCCCGTCGTACAGCACCGCCAGCATCTCCCGGCCGTCGCCCAGGGGGATGCGTACCGGCCGCCGCGTGTCCACGTCGTGCGAGTCCACCTGCCAGGGCGCCAGGACCGTGTGGTCGATGCCCTCGTCGGCCAGCATCCGGAGCGTGGCCAGGTCCACGGCCGTCTCCGGCAGCCACATGCCGGTCGGCCGACGGCCGAAGCGCAGCTCGAAATCGCGCAGGCCCCAGCGGATCTCCGTACGCCGGTCGTGGGTGGCGGCCAAGGGCATGATTGCGTGGTGGAACGGCTGGGCCATGCCGTTGGCCCTGGCATCGCCGCGGGCGAAGCCGTCGTAGGCGACCGGGTCGCCGTTCTCCATCCACGCGCCGAGCGTCGGTCCCAGGTCCCATGACATCCAGCCGTAGTTGCCGGCCAGGGCGTTGGGCCGGTAGCAC
>JBKJHI010000137.1:0-45624 GCA_046599085.1 Candidatus Limnocylindrales bacterium | reverse complement strand
TCAGCCACCGACGCGAACGATCCAGCGACCGCGGGCCGTGCCCGCAACGATGCCGTCGAGGGCGGGCTCCAGGGTGTCGAGCGTCACTTCCTGGACATGCTCGCCGAGGGCCCGGGGCCGAAGATCCGTTGCCAGACGATCCCAGATCAGGCGCCGACGGCCGATCGGCACCGGCACGGAATCCATGCCGAGGAGGGCAGCCCCGCGAAGGATGAACGGGAACACGGTCGTGCTGAAGACGGGGCCGCCGGCATTGCCGCTGGCTGCCACGGCGCCGTTCATCTTCAGGGTCCGCAGGATGTACGGGAGGGTCGCGCCACCGACCGGATCGACGGCTCCGGCCCAGCGCTCCGATTCGAGCGGCTTGCCCTCGGCGGCGACCTCGTCCCGGCTCAGGATCCCGGCCGCACCGAGCGCGCGCAATCGCGATTCCTCCTCGGGCTTGCCGGTCACCGCCCAGACCTCGTAGCCCCGGTCCGCCAGGATCGCCAGCGCGGTGCCGCCTACCCCACCAGAGGCGCCCGTCACGAGCACGGGCCCGTCGGACGGCGACAGCCCGCGTTCCTCCAGGGCGACGATCGACATGCCAGCGGTGAACCCGGCCGTCCCGATCGCCATCGCGTCCCGTGCCGACAGCCCGGGCGCCAACGGCACGACCCATTCCGCCGGCACGCGCTGGTACTCGCTGTAGCCGCCGTGGCGTGCGACACCCAGGTCGTAGCCGTGCGCGACCACCATGGAGCCCGCCGCGATCGAGCTGTCGGTGCTCGCGACCACCTCACCGGCAAGATCGATGCCGGGGATGAGCGGGCTGATGCGCGCGACTCGGCCGTCGGCGCGTGTCGACAGGCCATCCTTGTAGTTGACGCTGGACCAGGCCACGCGGATCTCGACGTCGCCGGGCGGCAGATCGGTCTCCGCGAACTCGCGGACGCCGCGCTCGACGGTCGTGCTGCCGTCCGCGTCCTTGGACTTCTCCGCGACGTAGGCCCGGAACGTGGCAGGGATGGCACTCATCTGCGCAGCGTAGCGTCCGGCGGCGCTCACGTGGGCGCCGGAACGACCGGGCGCTCCGAGGCGCCCGAGTGGCGCAAGGTTGTGACTCGGTGACGGCGGTTGACGAGACAACGGGTTCTTTGGCACCATCCCGGAGCGATGAACCCGACGACGATGTCCTGGAACATGTGTATGCCCTGGCGGCCCCGCCGTGTGGAGGATGGGGTCTGAGGTCACGCGCACCTGACAGGACGTAGGAAGCGGGACCACAGACACCGGTCCCGGGCCGCGACTCCAACTGCTGGAGCCGCGGCTTTTTGTTTGTCCTCCGACAGCCACGACGGGTCACCGCCCACCACCGCTTCGCCCTCCACGGGCCCGGGACCACTGCCGCCGCCGACCAACCATCAACCACCACCGACGAAGACGGAGCGAACCACGACATGGCTGAACTCGATCCCACGACCTTTCGCCCGGAGACCCGGGCCCTCCATTCCGGCCAGAAGCCGGACCCGACGACGAACGCACGGGCCGTTCCGATATATGCCACGACCTCGTACGTCTTCGATGACGCCGCCCACGCCGCGCGGCTCTTCGGGCTCCAGGAATTCGGGAACATCTACACCAGGATCATGAACCCGACGACCGACGTGTTCGAGCAGCGGGTCGCCGCGCTCGAGGGTGGCGTCGCAGCGCTCGGCGTCGCGTCCGGCCAGGCCGCCGAGACCCTGTCGATCCTTAACCTTGCTCGGTCGGGCGACAACATCGTCTCCTCGTCGTCGCTGTACGGCGGGACGTACAACCTGTTCACCCACACGCTGCCGAAGCTCGGCATCACCACGACCTTCGTGGACGGCTCCGACCCGTCGGCATTCGGGCGGGCGATCAACGAGAAGACCAAGGCGGTCTTCCTCGAGCTGATCGGCAATCCCCGGCTCGACGTGCACGACCTCGCATCGATCGCGGACGTCGCCCATGCACGTGGCGTACCGGTCATCGTGGACAACACCTTCGCGCCGCTCATCGCCCAGCCGATCAAGCACGGCGCCGACATCGTCATCCACAGCGCCACCAAGTGGATCGGCGGTCACGGTACGGCCATCGGCGGCGTCGTCGTCGATGCCGGGACGTTCGATTGGGCGGCCAGCGAGCGGTTCAAGCTGGACTTCGTCGACCCCGATCCGTCGTACAACGGCATCAGCTACACGGCGGCGTTCGGGAACCTTGCGTTCATCGTGAAGCTGCGCGTCCAGGGCCTGCGCGACATCGGCGCCGCGCTCTCGCCGTTCAACGCGTTCCTGTTCCTGCAGGGTCTTGAGACACTGCCGCTGCGCATCACCCGCCACAGCGAGAACGCCCTGGCGGTCGCAAGGTGGCTGGAGACACGGCCTGAGGTGACGTGGGTGAGTTACCCGGGTCTCGAGTCACATCCGTCGCACAGGCATGCGAAGCAGTACCTCTCGGGCGGCTTCGGCGGCATCGTGACCTTCGGCGTGCGGGGCGGCGTCGAGGCCGGACGACGGCTCATCGACAGCGTGCAGATCTTCTCCCTGCTGGCGAACGTCGGCGACGCGAAGTCGCTGATCATCCACCCGGCCTCCACGACGCATTCCCAGCTGGCGCCCGAGGAACAGGCCAGCACGGGAGTCACGCTGGACCTCATCCGGCTGTCGGTCGGCCTCGAGCACATCGACGACCTGATCGCCGATCTCTCGCAGGCGCTCGATGCCAGCATTGTCGACAGCACCGCCGACGGCGAGCTCGTCGGCGCCGCCGGGTGACGCTGGACACCGCGACGACCCGGCCGGTCGGTCCCCTGTCGGTGCTGCCGACGGGGACCGGCCGACTCGAGACGGCCGCGCTTGGGTCGTTCGAACTCGCCGACGGGACGGTGCTCCCCGAGCTGACCGTCGCGTACCGGCATGACGGCCCTCCCCCCGGGGAGGCGCCGCAGGTCGTCGTGGTCCATGCCCTGACGGGCTCCGCGGATGCCGCGGGCGACTGGTGGGCGCCGCTCATCGGGCCGGGACTCGCGCTCGACACGGATCGCCTCGGCGTGCTGTGCGCCAACCTGCTCGGCGGGCGCTACGGCACCACCGGCCCGACGAGCATCGATCCGCGCAGCGGCATGCCATGGGCCGCCGAGTTCCCGGCTATCACGACCCGCGACCAGGCGGCCGCCCAGTGGGCACTCCTCGATGCCGTCGGGATCGCTGAGGTCGCCCTCATCGTCGGCGGTTCGCTCGGCGGGATGGTCGCGCTCGAGGCGGCCGCCCAGCGACCAGCTGCCGTCCGGCACGTGATGCCCATCGCCGCCCCCGCAGCGACCGGGCCCATGGCCATGGCCTGGAACCGCCTGCAGATCGCCTTGATCGACGCGCTCGGCCTCGAGGGGCTGTCCCTGGCCCGCCAGCTGGCGATGACGACGTACCGTAGTGAGGCCGACTTCGCCGAGCGTTTCGGGCGATCCGTCGAGCCCGATGGTCGGCCTTCGATCGTCAGCTACCTCGATTACCAGGGCCGCAAGCTGACCGAACGGTTCGATCCGGCGACCTATCGAACCCTCGCCGGGGCGATGGACCGCCACGACATCGGAGCGCGGCGTGACGGCATCGACGGGGCCTTCGCGCGCCTGGCGATGGCCGGCGTCCAGGTCACGGGCGTCGGCATCCAGGACGACATCCTGTATGGGCCCCGCCAGGTTCGCGAGCTCGTCGATGCTGCGGTCAGGGCCGGCATCGACGCCGCGCGCTATCGCGAGATCGCTTCAACGAAGGGCCATGACGCGTTCCTTGTCGAGTGGGATCAGCTCACACAGCTGTTGGTCGAGGCACTCGCCGCGTGAGAGGAGAGGCGGACATCGTTATGCCGTTGTGATGTGCGTGGCCGCGTCGCCGATGGCATGTGTCATGCGGCCGATGGCAGATTTCTCCGTGGTCGAACCGTCACGTTCGACCCCCCGTCCGACAGACCGACTTGTCCCGTCCCAGTGGGAGGAGCCGATGAGCGAACGACGCCCCGACGACATCCTGCGCGAGTGGCGCCAGGCCGAGCGGGATCGCACGACCGACGATGAGAATGCGGACCTGATGGCGCGCGTCGACGCGCTCCGGAGCGAGCACGCGCGAGCGGTGGACGCCCGACACGAGACCGCCCGAGACCTCGGCGGCGCCGCTCGGATGCGTCCGGAGGATTGACGGCGACCGGTCAGCCACCACCACGTGAGGCGCCGCCCGGCACGAACGGGAGCGGCGTCCTCGTCTGCTCGCGCCAGAGGTACTCACGGAGCGTGAGGCCGCTGGATCGGATCGCGGCGGCGCGCTCGCGGCCGACGTAGCGGAAATGCCACGGCTCGTAGATGTAGCAGGTCACGCTGGTCTTGCCCTTCGGGTAGGACATCAGGAAACCGTATCTCCAGGCGTTCCCGCGCATCCACGCGCCGGCCTTCGTGGTGCCCCAATCGGCGAGGTCCCAGGGCGCGCCGCCGCCGTAACTCTTGAAGTCGAGAGCCGTGCCTAACTGGTGGTCGCTGTGGCCGGCCCGGGCACTCTCCTTGAGCGCGGTCGCGTAGCCGTGGCGACGGACCCACGAGTCGAACGTCGCTCTCTGCGCGCTGTAGCTGCGGTAGGCGGACTGCACGGACAGCCGGGCCCCGGCAGCCCTCGCGGCGGTGGCCATCGCGCGCAGGTCGGCGACGACGATCGAGCGGACCGAATGCCCGCCGTTCAGCCCGGCGTCCGCCGTCGACCGGAGGTCCCCAGGCGCGTACGTGCTCGCGAGGCGGTATGTGGAGTCGAGCAGGGAGCGGTGCCAGTCGGGGTATGCGCGGTACATCGTCAGCGTGTCGGCGACGGTGCACGGCGGGAGCGGCGTCGCAGCCCGGACCGTCGCCCCAAGCATCCCGGACAGGACGACCATCGCCGCGACGGCGAGCGCCAGGCGGGGCAGGCGGTGACGCGCGGTCGGCATACCCGGATGGTGCCCTATGTTCCCCACAGTGCGCCACCCACCCGAACGTACCGCGCCGAAACCGCGGAGCCCTCTATCATCGACGCTAAGATCGTTCGGATCCTGACCGCTCGCGTGCCCGCACGACACGCCAGCGCCTTCGAGAGTGTGCTGCGGGATCAGCTCCCGATCATGAAGGCGCATGACGGCCTCGTGTACGTGAAGCTGGCCCGCCAGGCCTATAGCGCCCACGACGACGTGGTCCTGTTCGAGGAGTGGCGCGACGCAAAGGCGCTCTACGGGTGGACCGGGCCAGACATCAACAAGCCGCGGCTCCTGCCCGGCGCGGAAGGCCTTGCTGAGTTCGTGCACGTGACGCACTACGAGGCGCTGGATCGCGATCCAGACCTCCTCTGGGCGGGGATCCCGCCGGATCCCCGCGGTGGCGCTGATGAGCTGATGAGCTGATGGAGCCCGGGACGCCCTGGACCCTGCTCGCTCCAAAGCGGTCGGGTATCATGCCCACCGCTCCACTGCCGAGTGGCCAAGCGGTAAGGCGCCTGACTCTGAATCAGGAGATCCTAGGTTCGAATCCTAGCTCGGCAGCCAACGCCACAGCACCTTGCTCAAGACCCGGCCAGACCAGGAGCAGCCCGAAGACCACGTTCTGGTTCGCGGCTGTGGCGTCCGCGATCGGCACGCTGCCCGGCGCATTGATCGGTTGATGCCCGCGGCCGCCGATGGACGAGTCGGGACCTTCGGCCCCCAAAGTCGGTATCCGGGACTCTCCGTTGGCCGTGCTCGTCGGAGCGACGATCAGGGTGCATCGGGGAATCCCCGATCCAGCCGAAGGAGCACCCCATGGCGATCTCCACGCCGCTTCAGCAGCCTCTTGCCGCACCGGCCCGAACCATGCGCGCGACGGTCTTCCATGGCCCCGGGGACATCCGCGTCGAGGATGTCCCGCGGCCGGTCGCAGGGCCGGGCGAAGCCGTCATCCGAGTTACGACCACGACGATCTGCGGCACGGACATCCACATCGTCAAAGGCGAGTATCCGGTCCGTCCCGGCCTCGTGATCGGCCACGAGCCGGTCGGCATCATCGACGAGCTCGGTGCCGGCGTCACGGGCTATGAGGTCGGACAGCGTGTCCTGGTCGGCGCCATCACCCCGTGCGGCCAATGCGCCGCCTGCCTGAGTGGCAACAAGAGCCAGTGCGGCCACGGGGCCGGATATGAGGCGATGGGCGGGTGGCGCTTCGGCAACACGATCGATGGTGCCCAGGCCGAGTATCTTCAGGTACCGTCGGCCCAGGCCAATCTCGCTCTGATTCCGGACGACGTCACCGACGAGCAGGTCGTCCTCCTGTCCGACATCGCATCGACCGGCTTCTCCGGCGCTGAGTCCGGTGGCGTCACGATCGGCGACGCGGTCGTCGTCTTCGCTCAGGGCCCGATCGGGCTATGTGCCACGGCCGGAGCGAAGCTGATGGGTGCCTCTCTGGTCATCGGCGTCGACAGCGATCCGGTCCGTCTCGCGACGTCGCTCACGATGGGCGCCGATGTCGCCCTCGACTTCACGCAGGTCGATGTCATCGCCGAGGTCAAGCGCCTCACCGGTGGCGGTGCCGACGTGGCCATCGAGGCCCTTGGGACCCAGGGCACGTTCGAGAGCGCGCTCCGCTGCTTGCGTCCGGGCGGCACCCTCTCGAGCCTTGGTGTCTATTCCGGCAAGCTCGAGATGCCGTACGACGCGTTTGCCGCGGGCCTTGGTGACCACCGGATCGTCACGACCCTCTGTCCCGGTGGCAAGGAGCGGATGCGCCGCCTCATGTCGATGGTGCAGTCAGGTCGGTTCGACCCGCTGCCGCTGATCACCCACCGGTTCGCGCTCGATGACATCGTCGAGGCATACGACCTGTTCACCAACCGTCGCGACGGCGTCCTGAAGGTCGCGATCCGCCCGTAGTGGCATGCCAACCGGCGGCTGGCCCAACGGCCGCCGGCGACGTTTGACCGACCAGACAGACGACGCCCCGCCTCAGCCGACCCCCTGTTTCACGAGCGCAGCGATCCGCGACTCGTCGGCCTTTGACAGCGTCTTTCAGGGCGTAGGAGGTCGGCCACATCGGTCCGTCATCGAGGCGGGCTTCGTCACTGAAGCCGAGCGAGGCATAGCGGGCCTTGAATTTCGCCAGGTCCTGGAAGAAGCACACGACCTTACCGTTGAGGGCATACGCGGGCATCCCGTACCAGAGCACGCCGCCGGGTCAGGGTGTCGGCGTCGGCGTTGCGGTCGGGGCCGGCGACGGCGATGGCGATGCCGTCGGGGCGGGCGTCGAGGATGGGGTCGGCGCGGGCGTGCCGGACGGCGTCGGTGCCGGCGTCGCGGTCGGTTTCGGGGTGGGTTTCGGGGTGGGTTTCGGGGTGGGCGCCGGTGCGCAGCTGCCGACGCCGCTCGACGTTGCCGGCTTCGACGCCCCCTTGGGCGCCTGGTAGTCGGTCGGCGGCGCCTCGCCGTCCGTCCGGAACAGCTTCGCCGACAGGGTCCGGATGGCTTTGAGGTCCGGAAGCTGGATCGACCCCCGCTTGTCGAACCCGGCGCGTACCAGTGGGTGGGTGATCACGGCGCGGTAGATGTCCGTCCGATCGATGCCGGTGGCAGCATCAGCGAGGTCCGGCAGAGTGGACCGCGGCACGTTGGTCTGGACGATCCGCCCGAGGTCCTTCAGCAACCCGATCGGATCGTTGAGGAACCCGCCGCGCTGGACTGCGTCGCGGACACCCGAGAGGACCTCCTGCTGCCGGGCGGCGCGCGTGAAGTCGCTCTCGCCACTTGCCCGGCGAACACGCGCATAGGCCAGTGCCTGATTCCCGTTGAGATGGTGGTGCCCCGCCTTGATGGAGAAGCCGCGCTCATAGCCGTATTCGCGGTAGTCCGGATCGCAGAACGACCGAGTCACGTTGACATCGACGCCGCCCAGCCGGTCGATCACCGAGACGAAGCCGCCTAGACTGACGGTCGCGTAGTACGAGATGTCCACCTCGAGCAGCGTGCCCAGAGCGCCCATCAGGACGTCGAAGCCGGTCCCGTCGGAGCCGGGGAACTGCTTGGGGTGGTGGCGGGCATACGACACCAGCCCATTGATCTTGCCGCTGAACGTGCGGCCGTCCGGCAACGGCACGTCGACCATGTCGCGCGGCACCGACAGCATCGACACGGTACCCGTCACCGGATCGAGCGACACGACGATCATCGTGTCGGTGAGATACGTGGAGCGTCCGGCGCCGGCATCGACGCCGATGATCAGACCGGTGGTCCGCGGGACCTGCGGCGTGGGCTCCGGTGAGGCCGAGATCGACGGCGACGGGACCGGCGTCGAGAGGAAGCTCGGGTCGGGCTCCGGCGTGAACGACGGGACCACGGCGACCGGTGTCGGCTCCACGAAGATCTCGTCGACGGTCTCACGGGCGACCTGCGTCGCGTAGCCGGCGAACGCCTGCGGCACGATGACGAGCATCAGCAGGATCACGATCGGCAGGGCATCGCGGCGGGCAGGCCGATTGAGCCCCCCAGCGGTCAGGCTCGTCCCGACGGCAGCCACGCGCCAGACCAGGAGCAAGCCCTGCGCGACGAGCAACCCGACAAGCACGCCGTCATCGAGCAGCGTCGCCAGCAGGCGCGGCATCGATGTCGTGGCGACCGTCGCGACGACCACGGCCAGCGCCAACAGGACCGGCGCGAGGAACAGCACGGCCTGCCGTCGCCGACCGGCAACGAGATGGCCGACGCCGGGCACGATCGCATCAAGGGCGGCCGGCAGATATCGGCCGCGCCGACGGCCGGACAGGCTGGGCGCCGCGGCCCGCGCGAGACCGGGCTCGGGTGTGCTGGGGGTCACGGGCCGCAGGGTAGCAGGCGGATCGCGGTCATCGTCGGCGGCTCGCTATGCTCGGCCCGACATGGACCACGTCGCACTCCTTCGCGGCATCAACGTCGGCGGGAAGAACCCGGTCCCGATGGCGGCCCTGCGTGACGTCTTCGCGGAGATCGGCGCAACGGACGTGGCCACGTATATCCAGAGTGGCAACGTGCTCTTCGATGGCGGTCGCACCGGGGCGGCGGCATGGACGACGCGCATCGAGGCAGCCCTCTCCGAACGGTTCGGGTACCAGGCAACGGTCGTCGTGCGCAGTGGTGGGGAACTACGGACGACCGTCGCCGATGCGCCACATGGCTTCGGAGATGACCCCGACGCCTATCGATACGACGTGCTGTTCCTCAAGGAACCGCTGACAGCCGCGACGGCGATGCAGCATGTTGAAACGCGCGACGGCGTCGACGTCGTTGTCGCCGGGACGTCGGTCCTGTACTTCTCACGCGTCACTGCGCGGGCGACCCAGAGTCGGATGAGCCGGATCGTCGGAACGCCGATCTATCCACGACTGACCATCCGCAACTGGCGCACGACGACGACGCTGCTGGCGATGCTCGACGGGCGGGCGTCTCGAAACGCCGTCGGCTGACGCCGACCATCACTGACCGATCTTCGAGCCGTACTACTCCACGAAGGACCGCGAGCTCGGGACGGGACTCGGCAGGGCCACGGTGTTCGGCACCGTCATCCAGTCCGGAGGACGGATCGAGACGGCGATGGGCGTCGGGTCCACGGTCCACATCGATCTGCCACGCATCGCCGACGTCGATCGACGCATCGCACCGGTGGCTCTCCGATCGCTGCCGGAGTTCGCGACGGATCGAGGCGATGAAGTGGTCCTGCTCGTCGAGGACGAGGACTCCGTCCGGCTGCTCGCGCGACGGCTCCTCGAAGCCGCCGGGTACACCGTGCTGGAGGCGTCGAACTCGGTCGCGGCGTTGCAGCAGAGCCGGCGCTTCGACAGCGACATCCATGTCCTCCTCTCCGATGTCGTGATGCCGGGGATGCACGGCCGCCATCTCGCCTCCGCGATCCGCCGGGACCGGAGTGGCATCGCGGTCGTGTTCATGAGTGGGTACGCCAATGGCCCGGATGACCAGGCATCTGGTGCCGACGCGGATTCGCTGTTCATCGCCAAGCCGTTCAGCGGGGAGCAACTCCGCTCCATCGTCGGGCAGGCTGCCGCACGGGCGCGGGTCGTTTCCGGCAGTGCCGTGCCGCCGTCCACGCTCGCTATCGCGCCGTGGCCGTGACCGCTGACGAAGCGCTCGTGCGGTGAGCGGCCAGCGCCATCGCCGGCCTCCTGCGGCGGTAAGGCGCACAATGGGTTGATGCCCAAGGTCCGCAAGTCAACCGCCCCTGCCCTCGAGCCGCCCGAGCCCACGGAACCGGCCGAACCCGCCGAACCGGCCGAACCCGCCGAACCCGCCGAACCCGCCGAACCCGCCGCGGACGTCGCTAGCGTCGCGGACGCCCAGACGGGCGATAGTGCCGGCGCGGTGCCCGACGGCTTCGCGGCCTTTGACCTGGATCCGCGCTTGTCCGCGGCCGTGGCCGCCCTGGGCTACGAGGAGCCGACGCCGATCCAGCGCGAGGCCATCCCGCACCTGCTGGCCGGCCGGGACCTCCTTGCCGAGGCGCCGACCGGGACGGGCAAGACCGCGGCGTTCGCTCTGCCCACGCTCCAGCGCATCGCCATCGGACAGGCGGGACCCAACCGGGCACGGGCCCTGGTCATCGTCCCCACCCGGGAACTCGCGATGCAGGTCGCGGAGGCGTTCCACTCGTACGGCAAGACGCTCGGCGCCCGGATCGTCCCGGTCTACGGCGGCCAGCCGATCAGCCAGCAGTTGCGCGGCCTGCGCCGCGGCGTCGATGTCGTCGTGGCCACGCCCGGCCGCGCGGTCGATCACCTGAAGCGGGGCAGCCTCCAGCTCGACGAGATCGATGTCGTCGTGCTCGACGAAGCGGACGAGATGCTCGACATGGGCTTCGCGGAGGATCTCGACCTGATCCTCGCGGCAACGCCGTCCACCCGCCAGACGGCCCTCTTCTCGGCGACCATCTCGCCGACGATCACGAAGATCGCCAGACGACACCTGCGCGACCCGGCCCGCCTGTCGGTCAAGGCCGAGCGCCCGACCGGCGACGGAGTCGCCCTCGTCCGTCAGACCGCGTACGTGACCCGACGCGTGGACAAACTCGCCGCGCTGTGCCGGATCCTGGACGTGGAGGACCCGACGTCGGCCCTCGTCTTCGCCAGGACGCGCGGCGAGGTCGATGACCTGGCGGAGGCCTTGAGCAGTCGCGGTCACGACGCCGGTGCCCTGCACGGCGGGCTCACCCAGGAACAGCGCGACCGGATGATGGGGCGCTTCCGTGACCGCTCGCTGGACGTCCTCGTGGCGACGGATGTGGCGGCACGCGGACTGGACATCGACCATGTCAGCCATGTCGTCAACTACGACGTGCCGTCCGATCCTGACGCCTACGTCCACCGCATCGGACGAACGGGGCGGGCCGGTCGAGAGGGCGTGGCCATCACCCTGGTCGAGCCGCGCGAACATCGGCTGCTGCGCAATATCGAGGCTGCTACCCGGTCAAAGCTCCAGATCGCGAGGCTGCCGACCGTGGCAGACCTGCGCGAGCGCCGGCTCGAGCTACTCCGCGCAAACCTTCGCGACGCGCTCGAGACTGGCGGCCATGACCGCCTGCGTGGCGTCGTCGAGCCGCTGTCCGAGGAATTCGACCTGGTGGATATCGCCCTCGCGGCGGTCAGCCTGATCGAGGGCGCTACGACACGTGACGAGGATCAGGTCGAGATCGCACCGGCGTTCCTTGGCGCGGCGCCGGGCGGCCCAAGGGCAGGCGGTCCGGGCGGCATGGGCCCTCGCGGCCCCCGGCGTGGTCCCCCGCCGTTCGGACCCGGACCAGGCTCCGACCGTAGCGGCGGCAGACCGTTCGGCGGCCCGGATCGGACACCCCGCGGCCCACAGACCGACGGCTGGGCGCAGCTCTGGATCGGTGGCGGGCGTCGGGCCGGCGTCAGGCCGGGCGACCTGGTCGGGGCGATCGCCAATGAGGCGGGCGTGCCCGGATCCGTCGTCGGGGCGATCCAACTCTTCGATGACTATGCGCTGGTTGATGTGCTCGCGGAGGTCGCCGGGCCCGTGGCGTCCGCTCTGCGGACCGCAGGGGTCCGCGGCCAGAAATTCCCCGTCCGCGAGGAGCGGAACCCGACCCGCCGCTGAGTTCAGTCGTGGGCGAGCGCGGCGTCCAGGCGGTCCAGCAGCGGGATCTGCGTCGGCTTGACGAAGCGTCGAGCCGCCTCCCCATCGAACCAGGCGACCCGGTCGATCTCCGGGAAGGTCGCGCGACGGCCTGACCGGATCGGCCACTCCATCTCGAACGTGTCGGACGTGGCGGTGGCGGGATCAAGGTCGCCCTCGAGTGCCCAGGCGTGCACGACCTTCCCGCCCTTCTGGGTGATCGTCCCGAGTTCGATCGCCTCGCCCGCCGGCGGCCGGTGACCGGTCTCCTCCTCGAACTCTCGACGAGCGACAGCGAGCAGCGGATCATCGCCGTCGGGCTCGCCCTTTGGGATCGTCCAGTGGCCGCGATCCTTCGAGGCGTACAGCGGTCCGCCGGGGTGCGCGAGGAGCACCTCGATCGCGCCGGCGCGCCAGCGGAAGAGCACGATCCCGGCGCTGCGTCGTGTGGCCATGCTGCGGATGGTACGGCGCGGAGCGCTCCATACTTGGCCCGCTCCACCCCCATCGACGCCTTCCTGGAGTCCCGTTGACCGCGTCCCGCCCACCGTCCGACCGGCTCGTCTCGCTGCTCGTCGTCGGCCTCCTCTCGCACGGGCTGGGGATCGGGACCGTGGCGGTCCCGCTGATCGCCCTGGGCGCGGGCTACGACGCCGCATCGGTCGGATTCCTCGTGGCCGTCAGCGCCGCCAGTCAACTGGCGGGGCGCCTCGCTCTCCCGTGGCTCCTTGGCCGGTTCCCCGATCGGGCGCTATCGGCCGTGGCGGCTTCGCTCCTGCTCGGCGCGTTCGGGTCCATCGCGCTGTCGACGGCGCTGCCCGTCTTCCTGCTCGCCCAGGTCCTGCAGGGCGTCGGCCGCGCGCTGTTCTGGACGAGCAGCCAGACCCACGCCATCCGCGACAGTGGCCGTCCCGTCGACCGCCTCGTCGACCTCAACATCGCGGGCAACGCCGGCACGCTCACGGGACCGCTTGTCGCCGGCGCACTCGGGACCGTGGATCTCCGCCTTGCCCTGCTCGCGGCCGTCATCGTCGCGGGCGGCGCTGTCACCGGATCGCTGACCCTGCGCCGCTTGCCACCGTTCGATCGACGCCGCTCCAGCGGTGCCATGGGCCTCCTTCGACGGCCCGGGATCGCTGCTTCGAGCTGGGGCAGCGTCGTCGGGGGCGGATGGTGGTCGATGCTCGGATCGTTCGTCCCGGTCCTGCTCGTCGGAGCCGGCGTCGGGACGCTCGGCGTGGGCGGACTCGTGACCGCGTCCGAGGCCGCTGGGCTCGTCGCGCTGCTGGCGATGCGGCGCCTGCCCGTCGAGCGCGTCGCCGGTGCGGTCGCCATCGGTGGCTTCGTGGTGTGCGCGGCGCTCGTGGGCCTGGCGGTCGCTCCCCCGATCGTCGCCCTGTACATCCTGCTGCTCATCGCCGGCGGTGCCGGGAGCGGGACCGTCACCACCCTGGCGCCGGCGCTGGCGGCGGCCGAGGCCGAGCCGGAGGAGCAGGGCGATGCGCTTGCCCTGGCCGGTACGTTTCGCGCCGGGGCGCTCTTGGGGGCACCGGCTGGCGTCGGCGCCCTGGTCTCAGTCGTGCCCATCACGACCGGGCTGTTCATCCTCGGCAGCGGGCTGGCCGTGGTGGGCGTCGCGATCGAGCGCCGACGGCCGCGCGGGATCAGGCCGTGACCGGAGCTCCGGCTGCCGCGGGCCGGAGTCGCGAGCGGTCCCTGGGGTAGTTCAGCGGCTGCCTGTGGCGGTGGCCTCGGGCTGGCGCCTGCGCGTTCGCCGACCGACGCGGCCCGGCCGTACCACCATCACGGAACAATGGGCGTGGAGCAGGACGTTGCGTGCCACGCTGCCCAGCAACAGGCCGGCGATGCCGCCATGGCCCCGCGTCCCCAGGACGATGAGCCCGGCCCCTCGATCACTGGCGATGTCGATGATCGACTCGGCCGGATCGCCGCCGGCGACGTCGGCTCGAGCCTGTACCCCGCTTGCCGCGAGGCGGAACGCCGCTTCCTCTGCGATCCGGCGGGCATGCGCATAGTCCGCATCGATGACGTCCAGCGCGAGGTTCACGAACTCAGCGGGTGCGTCGGCCGGAAGGTGGCGAGATGCCTCCTTCCCCGGGCGAAGGACGCTCAGCACGTCGACGCGGTCCCCGGCCCGGAACGGCCAGCGAGCGAGCAGGGCCTCGGCTCGTCGTGCACCCGCGGATCCATCGTCGGCGAACAGGATCGGCGACGTGCTTGGGCCGCGAACCACGAGAACGGGGCACGGGGCATGGTCGACCACTTCTGCCGAGACCGAGCCGAGCAGCATCGATCGCCACACGCCGCGACCGCGGCTACCGACCACGATGAGGTCGGCGTCCCAGGCTGTCGCCTCCGCCACGATGGCGCTCGCCGGGCGGCCTTGCAGTGGCGCCGCATCGACGTGGCGACCGGGACGTTCGAGGACACCCACCGCGTCGTCAAGCGCGAGCTTGTGATGGCGCAGCGGCTCGGCGTCCCCATCGAGATACGGGGTCGACGTGAATCCCCAATCGAGTGGGGTCATGCCGATATCCGGCATGACCGACGCGACCCGGATCTGAGTGCCCTCCGGCCAGGGGGTCGCATCGACGACTCCGAGCGCCTGGTTGCCATGGACACTGCCGTCGATCGCCAACAGGACCCGCATCGTGAACCTCCTCGTTGCTTGGCAGACCGTCGGGGCACCACGACAACGGTCGTGGATGCGTGGCCTGCGATGTGTTCGGAGTCGCTCCCGCAGAGGCGTCGCTCCACGGACCCGAGTCCCAGCATCGGCCGTCTGGCGCCTGTTGTGACGCTGCGCACGTCACCATTGGAGGGGGCCATCCGGCCTGTTCGGTCGTCGCGAACGATCGGTGTCGGCCGCTCGATCCGCGCGTGTATGCCGCAGGCCGAACGGCCCGGCCGAACGGCCCGGCCGATGGGGCCGCCCGGCGCATGCCGCCCGACCCGGCTGGGCGTGACGATGCGGTCATGGATGACGTCGATCGCTCCCGCCACGTTCCACTCCAGGTCGGTGCCGTGATGACGCCGTTCCCGCTCGTCATCGAGGTGGGTGCGACCCTCGACGAGGTCGCCGACGTCTTCGCCCAGAACGGCATCTCCGGCGCTCCCGTGGTCGATGGCATGGGCGAGATGGTGGGTGTGATCTCGCAGACGGACCTCGTCCGAGCGGCCGCCTCAGCGTCGGCCCATCACCACACCTTCGAGGGCGTCACCGCCGGGCAGGTCATGACCCATCAACCCGTCACGGCCCAGCCCGATCTGCCCCTCGCCGACGCTGTCCGACGGATCGAGGAGCACGGCGTCCACCGGCTCGTCATCGTCGGCGACGACGGCAGGACGCCGATCGGCATCGTCTCCATCAGCGACCTGCTGCCACTGCTCGAGGATGCCGCGGACCGGTAGGCAGGACGACCGGCTTACCGGCGGACAGGACACGCCATGTGTGACCAGGATGGATCGAGGTCAGGCGCTGCGCCTGATGCCAAGGCCCCGCTTCGCCACGCTGGGTTCGTCGTCGCGATCCTGGGCGACGAGGTCTTCGTGAATGTCGATGGCATCCTTCGGCGGGCCGCCGCCGCTCCCGAGCTCCGACTCCGCGTCGGTGATCGGGTCAGCATCGGTGATGCCGAGGAGCCTGACCGTCAGACCGGCAGGGCCTCAAGGACCGCGTCGCTGAGTCGCGGCCAAACCTCGAGCGCCCACGGCCCGTAGTCGCGGTCGGTCAGGCAGACGAGGGCCGCGTCGACTGCCGGATCCACCCACACGAACGTGCCGGAGCCGCCGAAGTGACCGAACGTCGCCGGGCTGTTGCGAGTCCCCGTCCAGTGCGGGTCCTTGCCGTCGCGCAGCTCCGCGCCAAGCCCCCAATCGAGCGGATCGAACGAGCCGACGCCGGGCAGAACGCCCTTGAGGCCCGGGAACGCGACCGTGCGCATCGCCGTGGCCATGGCTGGTTCGAGGAGCCTGGGCCGGAGCAGTTCGCGAGCGAGCAGGAGGAGGTCATGCAGCGGTCCGTGGAGTCCCTGCGAGGGTCGCTCCAGCAGAACGGTCCTGGTCATCCCGAGTGGTTCGAGCACACGCGCTGCGAGGCTGGCCTCGAAGGCGCGATCGTCGCGCTCGGCGAGGAGGGCTCCCAGCACATCGAAACCCGTGTTCGAGTAGGCGCGGCGCGACTCGACGCGGGTCACGGCCTTCTCGCCGTCGAACGGCAGGCCGGAGGCGTGAGCGAGCAGATGCCGCACGGTGGACCCGATCGGGCCGGCTGGCTCGTCGAGATCGATGCACCCATCGTCGACGGCGGTCAGGACCGCGGTGGCCGTGGCGAGCTTGGTCAGGGACGTCCAGCGAAAGCGCCGATCGACGTCGCCGTGCGTGGCGCGTACCCCATCCGGACCGACGACGGCCAGCGCGACGTGGTCGGCGCCCCAGGCGTCGGCGGCGGCGAGTGCGGCATCGAGAGTGGACGGCATCCGAGCGATCGTATCGGGTCCCGCTGTCATGGGAATGTCGCGGAGGCGTCCTAGACTGCGCACATGCGCTTTTTCAGCTCCAAGCCCGAGTCCATCCCCGGCCCCGATGAAGCCCTGACCGGTCGCGACGCTCCGATCGTGCGACCCGGCATCCACACCGTCCTCGGCACTTCGATCGCCGGTCCATGGCCGGACGGCACGCAGACCGCGATCTTCGGTCTTGGCTGCTTCTGGGGCGCCGAGAAGGCGTTCTGGCAGCTGCCCGGCGTGGTCAGCACGTCGTCCGGGTACGCCGGCGGTTCCACGCCGAACCCGACCTATGAAGAGGCCTGCTCCGGCCGCACCGGTCACGCCGAGGTCGTCCAGGTCGCGTTCGATCCGGCGAAGGTCTCGTACGAGGACCTCCTGAAGCTGTTCTGGGAGCACCACGACCCGACTCAGTTCATGCGCCAGGGCAACGATGTCGGCACGCAGTACCGCTCGATCATCCTGACCTCCGACGACGCCCAACAGGCGGTCGCCGAAACGTCACGCGACGCCTACCAGGAGCGACTGACGGCCGCTGGCTACGGAGCGATCTCGACCGAGATCCGTCCCGTCGATCGCTACTTCTTCGCCGAGGACTACCACCAGCAGTACCTCGACAAGAACAAGAACGGCTACTGCCCGAACCACGCGACCGGCGTGACGATGCCTGACGACTTCGTGGTGACGCCGCTCCAATACGTGGACTGAGCCCGCACGGAGCGGCTCTCGCGATCACGTAGTCGCGAGATCCGCGGGCCTACGGATCGGGCTTGACAGGCTCGAGCATAAAGAGGCCGTTCTGCTGCGTGCGGGTCAGGTCGGCCCAGTAGGACTCCTCGCTCGACATCGGGAGCGTCGTCCCGGCGTACCCGTTCAGCAGCCGGGGAAACAGGTCCACGGGCGTGGGGTCGTCAGGGAACAGGTCGGGATGTCCCGGGGTGTAGGAAACAAAGAGCGATCGCAGCGATTCCTCGTGATTGGCAGCGTCGTATCGACTCCCATGGTCCGACATGACGATGATGACCGGAGGGCGGACGGACGCAGCCAGGATCGACCGCGTGGTCTGGACCACCAGTTGGTCGATATAGGCGACCTGATCGACAAGGGCCGCGATGTCGTCCGGACCAGTCTGCGTGTTGTTCGCCCAGAAGTTGCATGTCGTGGGAAAGCACGTTGGGCCGTCGACGGGCGCCCCAGCCGGCCCGAAGATCGTTGGGGAGTGCGGTGACACGATGTGCGCGAATACGAACCGCGGAGCGTCGTGGGGCTCGCGGGCGAGGTCGACGAGTGACTGGAATGACGCGATGACCTGCCGTCGATGTTGTTCGGCGAACAGCGTCCGTATGAAGTCCGGGTCGACGAGCCTGAGCGCGCTGATGGTGGCCAGATCAGCATCGAACACTCCAAGGTGGCCGCTGTCGACCGACCGGTCGGCGGGGATCGCCAGGCGCGAGAACTCCGAGGGGATCGCCACGATCTCATACCCAAGCTCGTGCAGGTGTGAAAACGCCGCCCCACCGCGAAGCACGTCGTTCATGAGCAGATAACCCATCTTCTGGTCCGTGATCTGCCCGATCAGAGGGGCGACTTCGGGAATGTCTCGCACCTGCCGCATCTGGAACATCGACGCGAGCGTCAGCGCCGTCCGGTTGTAGTTGGAGCGGCTCTTGCGTGCGATGTCGAAGCCCTGGGCTTGCATGGAAGCAAGGAACGGTTCAGGGTCCGATGCGAACAGGTCCCTGACGGTGTCCCATCGAGGGTGTCCGTCGACGAGGATCACGATGATGTCAGGGGAACCCTCGACGACGACCGCCGAACGGGCCACCGCGACGTCCCGTGGCGGATCCAGTCGGCCATCGAGGAGCAGGCCGCCGAAGCTGACGATCATCAAGATGATCGCGATCAGATCCAGTGCGTTCGTTCCGACCGCCCAGGGATTCGGCCGCGGCGCGCTTCCTCTCGTACGCGCGAGAATGCCCGGTCCGGTCACGAACAACGCGAACGGAACGAGACCGGCGAACGCGACGACCGGCGACGCGATGGCCATAAAGGCGATCGCTCCAACGATGGCCCCCTTCTCGCGGTCGCGCAGGACCACCGTCGCGATCGATTGCGCAAGCACCACGACCAGGACGAAGACGAGTGTCGGGCGCAGCACGTCTGTGACAAGGACCGCCTCCTCGGCGAACGTCGCCAGCACGACCGCAACGGAGATCAGGACCGGATAGACGGGCGGTCGCCGCATCAGTCCCGACGCTGCAGCCGAAAGAGCACGCGGGTGGACCCGGGGATCTCGACTGACTCGACGAAGGTGAATGACCGTTCGAACGCGCGCCGGAATCCGTCGAGGTCGTAGTCCGGGAAGACATCCTCCCGGGTCGACAGCAGGCGCTCGACCATCGAGTCCCCTCGTGGCACGAATTCGACGATGAGCGCAGGTGCCATCTGCGCGAAGAACGCGGCGATATGGCCGAGCGGGATGTTGCGGGCGATCGCGAGGTGATGCATGAGGGCGAGGGCCAACACGACGTCTGCATTCGCGCGATCGCGCATCGACCCCCGTTCAGCGAGGCTCCAGCCGAGGGCGGGACTGGGCATCGCAACGTCACCGAGCAGTGGGAGGACGTTCGAGACCCCATCTCGCCGGATGCGCCGGTAGTGCATGTCGGTGACGGACTGGTCGATGTCCCAGGCGATGGTCTGCCGAGCTCTCTCGCTCGCGATCCGGCTGAACCGTCCGGAGTTCGCCCCGACATCCCAGACGATCGGCCGGTCGAAGGCGCCGAGCATCCCGCGCACAACGGCTTCCTTTGCGGCGATCGACTCATCGCTGTAGCTGGAGCGATCCGCGTAGTCGATCCACTCGTTCCGGACCGGCTCCCACGTCAGTCCCTCGACCGTCCGGCGCAGGCTGTCCAGCAGCGCCGCCCGCTTGAACGGACTCAACCGGATCTGGTCGACGCGTGGGGGCGAGTGGGTCCGACCGGCGTACCGTCGCTGAGCCTTGGCGTGGGCGTGGATATGGGAGCCAAGCCCCAGGCTGAAGCGGGACCGCACCGGCAGCAGGTTAGCGGCAAGATCCAATGGGATGCCGTCGATGTACGGGCGAAGCAGCAGCCCACATCGGACGTCCCTGAGCGCCATCAGCGCCAACGGTGCCAGGAACTGCTCGCAGAATTGCCGATACGCGATCCATGGGGCACCGGGGTCGGATCGCTCGAACGAGAGCGTGTCGATCAAGATCGGCTTCCCGGACAGGAACTGGACATTGTACGCCGTGGCGTCACGCAGGATGAAGCCCATCTCCGCCGCGTGCCGCTGGGCCTCGAGCGTCAGGAGTGCCGCGTCACGGAGCTGGCTGAACGACCACTCATATGGATATGAGATGAAGTCGACCGGCTCCGGTCGAAGGACCGCATGCGCATGCTCACGATCAAGCGCGTCGTCGAGCCGGGCCATGTCGTGGTCGACGAGGAGTCCGAGGTCCTGGAGCCGCTGCAACAGCCCACTTCCGACGAGATCGTCCCAGCGAGCCGCGAACGACCGGTCCACCTGCCGATGGATGACCCCGTCCCGTCGGTAGATGAAGCCGCTCGGGTCACGAAACGAACCCGGATCGCGAGCCAGCTGGTGCGCCGACGCACCACCGTCGCTCCGGGTACGGCGCTCGCGTCGGCTCAGGCGTTCGGCCCCAGGTGGTCGTCATGCCCCGCGGACGAGGGATGGGACCGACGGCCGACGCGGTGCAACGCCCCGACGATCGTCGAGATCTGCCGCCGGAGGAAGAACGGAACGGCCACGATCGTGGCGATGACTACCTGGATGATCAGGCTTCCGGAACCGGGATCGAGGTAGGCGAGGAAGTGGTCCACAGGGTGGCTCCCCCCTTGTCCGATGCGGACGCATCGAGATATGGGAGGAACATACGCCGTGCGTCAATAGGGACTGGTGCCTGCTCGCACCGGGCGCTCGACGTGCCAACGACGAACACGCCGCCCGATCGGGTCAGCCGCCCGATGACAGCGCGAAAGTGTTGCCCTCGCTGTCCTTGAACCAGGCCGCCTTGTGCTCGCCGTCAGGTGACGTGATGACACCATCGACGGTGGCGCCGTACTCGCCGAAGTCGGCGTACTCGAACACGACCCCATTGGATCGGAGACGGGAGATCGTCGCGTCGAAGTCGGCGAGCTTGAAGCCCGCCGTCGACGCCTTGTTCGAACCGGCGAACTCGGACTGGTAGACGAGGAACATCCCCCCGCCGGTTTCATATTCGAGGTCTCCGAATTCCGTCACGTTGAGCGGTTCAAGCTCGAACTTCTCCGCATACCAGCGCTTCGCGCGCTCGAGGTCGATCGCTGGAAGGACGGGGTGCATCGGGGTCGTTCCAAACATGCAGGTCTCCTTGTGGGCGATTCGGTCAGGTCGGGCTCGAGGCGAGGTCGGGATGGGTGAGCTCCAGGATGCGCCCGTGCATCTGGCCCGCGTCCGCGTACTCCTCGCGATGCTCGATCCCGCGATCGGAAAGCCCAAGGCCAGCCGCTGCGGCGTCGGTCACGAAGAGGTACGGCCGGTAGCCGATCCGGTCCCGCACGGTGTTCTTGAGCAGGCGATGCGCCATGTTGACTGCCGGACCCAGCAGGTCGCTGCCGGTGCCGACCGCCTGGCGCACGGCATGGCCTCGATGGAGGATGACCTTGAGGTCCAGGCCCACCACCGCTGGGCACGCCGTGCACATATGGTCCGAGCTCGGGATGGCCCGTGTCCGCCCCTCGATGAAGGCCGCATACATCGCCTCGAGGCGCTCGAGGACCCTGTCGCCCTGCGCATCCAGGCCCGCGGCCGGCGCGGCGGCAAAGACCGCGTCACCCTCGAGCTTGACGAGGCCGAAGTCCGGCTCGAGGCCGTCGATCACCGTGCCCAGGAGCGCGCCGAGCACGCCGTACGCCGCCGGGATCCCGTCGCTGAAATCGACCCCGTGGGCGACCTCCACGCCAGCCATGAAGCCCGTGTACCCGGAGATATCGGCGAGCAACAGGTAGCGCAGTCCAGCCGGCGCATCCGCCGCGTTCGTCATCGGCGACCCGGCTCCTGGTGCTGCCTCCACTCGGCCTCCTGCTGACGTCGCCACGCACGGACGGCGGGCGCTCACGGTCGAGCCATCGTACCCGTGCGCCGGACTCTGTCGGACGCGCCGCCACGCACATGTCACGCGCCGCGGACACCCTGGAACGTCACAGAATGCCCACTTGGGGCATCCTGTCTCCGCACAACCCACCGATCTCGGAGACTTCCCCAGCGTGTCCGACCCCCGTCAACGATCCCGCACAGGCGCTCGCCCGAACGGCGCCCGGCCCGCTGCCCCGCGCCAGGCCGGACCGCGCCGACGGCGAAGCCAATCGACCCTGGGCTGGATCGCGGTCATCGTCTTCGTGTTCATGGCCGGCGTCGGTGCGATCGGCGGGCTCGCGGTCGTGGCCGCGTACAACGCGCTCGCCGGCGATCCCACCCTGCCCGATGTGGCCACCCTGACCGACTACGAGTTGCCCGAAGAGACGGTCCTCTACGATCGCACCGGCGAGACCGAGTTGGCGCGGTTCGGCGACTTCAAGCGCGAGGTCGTGACGTTCGACCAGATCCCGCCCATCGTCCTGGACGCCACGACCGCCATCGAGGACAAGACGTTCTGGGAGAACGCCGGCTTCGATCCGCTGGCGATCGTCGCCGCCGGCCTCGACTCCATCCGCGGCGACAGCCGAGGCGCCTCGACGATCACGCAGCAGCTCGTGCGCGCCCGCCTGCTCGACGATGAGCTGGTCCAGGACAAGAGTCGCCAGGCCGAGCGCAAGCTCAAGGAGATCATCCAGTCGATCCGCCTCACCCGCGCCTTCCAGGGCGAAGCCGGCAAGCGCGAGATCATCACGGCCTACCTCAATCAGAACTACTACGGCAACCAGACGTACGGCGTGAAGGCGGCGTACGAGCGCTACTTCGGCAAGGCGTTCACCGTTGAGAACGTGACCCCGGCGGAGGCAGCCATCCTGGCGGCCCTGCCGCAGTCGCCGTCCAACTACGACCTGGTCCGCAACGCGGTCATCAACTGCAACGTCGTCGTCGTCGAAGGCGAGGAGTGCCCCGCCACCGAGAGCACCCTGCTGGTGCCCGAGGAGGCCAAGATCTACCAGCGTCGGAACGCCGTCCTGGACCTCCTGGCCGATGGGCGAACGCCGATCTCCGGCAGTGACTTCAGTGCCGCCGACTTCCGGGCCGCCAGGACCGACGACGTCATCCTGACCCGCCAGGCCGCCCCGCGCTGGAAGGCCCCGCACTTCGTGTGGGCCGTGCGCGACGAGCTGACCGCGAAGGTCTGTGGCGAGGCGACGACCTGTCCGGCGCTGGAGCGGGGCGGGCTGCGCGTGACCACGACCGTCGATCTTGACATCCAGCGCATCGCCGAGCGCTGGGTCGAGGTGGCGGCCCACGTCCCGCATCGGAGCAACCCGGAGGCTGTGGCGAAGCAGCTCGGCATCGAATATCAGCCGTGGATGCGCAACCTGGAGGACAAGAACGTCCGCAATGGCGCGCTCGTTGCGTTGGACTACGAGACCGGCGAACTCATCGCCTACGTCGGCTCCGCTCGCTACTACGCGACGATCAGCAGCCCGGAATTCCAGCCGCAGTACGACGTCGTCGGCCAAGGGTTCCGGCAGCCAGGGTCGGCCTTCAAGCCGTTCAACTACGCCGTCGGCATCGACGACAGGACGCTCACCGCGGGCACGGTCCTGATGGACAGCGGTACGGACTTCGGTGGCGGCTACACGCCAAGCAACGCCGACAACCTGGAGCGTGGGCCGGTGCGCGTCCGCACAGCCCTCCAGTTCTCCCTGAACATCCCGTCCGTGAAGGCGATGGCCGTGAACGGCCCGGACCACGTGTTCGACCGGGCCAAGGCCATGGGTATGCAATTCCAGAGCGACACGACGGACGCGGGGCTGGCGCTCGCGCTGGGCGTCGCCGAGGTCCGGCCGATCGACCTGGTGACCGCCTACGCCACGCTCGCCAACGGTGGCCGCAAGGTCGGCCACACGACGATCCTCAGCGTCACGGACCGCTCGGGCGCGCCCGTCGTCGACCCGTATCAGACGCCGGAAGGCGAACAGATCATCAGCGAGCAGGCGGCCTGGATCGTCACCGACATCCTCAACGGGAACACGATCAAGCGCGTCAACCCGTTCTGGGGCGCATTCCAGGTCCGGGACGCGAACGGCGATCGCCGTCCCGCGACCCTCAAGACCGGCACGAACAACGACGCCAAGGACCTCAATGCCTACGGCTTCGTCGCGCCGCCGACCGAGGAAGCCCGGGCCAACGGGGCGTATGCCCTGGCCGTCGGGGTCTGGAACGGCAACAGCGACAACACGCCGGTATCGACGCCGCAGGCCCCGGTCTTCTCGATCGATGTCTCGACGTACGTCTGGCAGGCCTTCCTCAACGAGGCCGCGGCCGACTGGCCGATCGCGAACTTCCAGCGACCCTCGGGCGTGGTCGAGGTGGCCATCGACCCATGGACGGGTGCGCTGTCCAGCGACGGTACGGCCGTCGACGAGTGGTTCATCGAGGGCACCCAGCCGACCGACCGCCTGGCCCCGAACACCTGCGGCGACAGCGTCCTGCAGTGGATGAGCGACAACCGGCTGGCGTTCGAGGCCCGGTTCAGCGTCTGGATGGACGCCGATCGTGACTGGATCGCGCGGGCTGAGAAGGGCGCCGGTACCGCGGGCGGTCCGGACGGCAACCGCACGTCGTACTTCTACAACCGGGGATTTACGCCGTACGGCAGCAGTTGGGGACCCATCGTCGGCGGGGAGGGCTGCGGCTCGCCAAGCCCGTCGCCGTCGTGCTATCCGCTCCCCACGCCGGACGAGAGCGGGATCATCCCGTCGTTCGAGGCGCCATCGCCGTCCGGGTCGGAGATCGCCGCGCTCCCCTGCCCCACTCCGACGCCCGACCCGAACGCTTCGCCGAGCGAGTCGCCGTCGGACGAACCGACCGCGGAACCCACCGCCGAGCCGACACCACCCCCGGCGACGCCGGTGCCCACCCCGCAGCCGACGCCGGTCCCCACGCCCATCCCGACACCGGCGCCGTCGCAGCCGCCCTCCGCCGCGCCCTCCTGACCCGGGGCCCCGTGCCATCGCCCGCCATCGCCCTTCGTGGGGTCACGGTCCGTCGTGCCGGGCGGACCATCCTGGGGCCGATCGACTGGACGGTGCTGCCGGGCGAACGGTGGGTCGTCCTCGGACCCAACGGATCAGGCAAGACCACGCTGGTCTCGATCGCGTCGATGCGCCTGTGGCCCACGAGCGGCAGCGTCGATGTCCTGGGCGAACGGTATGGGCGGACCGATGCCCGCGACATGTGGCGCAGAGTGGGCGTCGCGAGCAGCGCGATGGAGGCCGGCTTTCGCGCGGATCTCGACCCACACACGCTGATCATGACCGCGCGGCACGGCGCCACCGAACCGTGGTGGCACGTGTACGACGACGCGGATCACGCGCGGGCGGACATGCTCGCGGGACGCCTCGGGATCCTGGACCGGGTCCGACAGCCGTTCGAGACCCTGTCGTCCGGGGAGCGCCGGCGCGTCTCCATCGCGCGGGCCCTCATGTCGGATCCGGACGCGCTCATCCTCGATGAGCCTGCGGCCAACCTGGACCTTGCGGCACGCGAGCGTCTCGTCGCGGACCTGACCGCCCTGGCTGCCGAGACGCGCCCCCTGGCGACCGTCCTCGTCACCCATCACCTGGAGGAGATCCCGCCGGGCTTCGGGCACGCGCTGGTCCTGTCCGCCGGCCGGGCAGTCGCCGCCGGTCCGATCGGCGAGGTGCTCCGTGACGACGTCCTGGAGACCGCATTCGGCCTGCCGCTGACGGTCGCCGCCGTGGACGGACGCTGGTCCGCACGCCTGCGCGGGTGAGGGACCGCGTCGCCGTCCATCGTCGCGAAACGCGGCGAGCACGACCTCGAGCGCCCGACACGCGAATGTCACATCGAGGCCGCACGATGCTGCCATGACCACCACGACCCCGCTGACCGCCGCGGGCGCCGGCCGCCAACCGACCGTTCTTGCGGCCCTGGCCGGCGCCGTTGCTGCCGCCCTCGCCCTCGGCGTCTCCGAACTCCTCGCCGGCGTCCTGCCCGGAGCGACGTCGCTCGTCGCTTCGGTCGGCCAGGTCGTGATCGATCTGCAGCCACCGGGCGCCAAGGATGTCGTGATCGCCCTGTTCGGCACGAACGACAAGCTGGCCCTCGAACTGTTCGTGGCGTTGGTCGGCGTGGCGATCGGGGCCGCCCTCGGGATCGCCGCGCGACGCGCGTTCCTCATCGCGACCGCGGGCTTCGCCGCATTCGGGATCGTGGGCTTCCTCGCCTCGCTCGGTGATCCGCTGGCCAACCCGGCGATGGTCGCGATCAGCGTCGCCCTCGCGGTCGGCATCAGCCTGCAGGCCCTGACCTGGCTCCTGGCACGCCCCGCGCGGGTCGACGCCGCGGGAGCGACCGCCACGCCGGCCGTGCTGTCCGATCCCGGCCGACGCTCGTTCCTGGCACGCGCCGCGGGCATCGGCGTCGGTGCCGTCATCGCCGGTGTCACGGGGCGAAGCCTGCTGGAGCGATCAAGGACGGCGCCCTCGGGTGGCATCGACCTGCCGCCAGCCTCCGTGACCGTCCCGGATCCAAGCTCAACCCAGGATCTCGCCCCGACCATCGCCGGCCTGACGCCGATCGTCATGCCCAATGACCGGTTTTACCGCATCGACACGGCCCTGCTCGTCCCGACCGTCGACACCGCGAGCTGGACGCTGCGCATCCATGGCCTCGTCGATCGCGAGACGACCCTCACCTTCGAGGAGCTCGCCGGCCTCCCCACGTTCGAGCAGTACGTGACGATCAGCTGTGTCAGCAACGAGGTCGGCGGGAACCTCGTCGGCAACGCCAAGTGGACCGGCGTCCGACTCCGGGACGTGCTCGAGATCGCCGGTGTCCAGTCGAACGCCACGCAGCTCGTCGGGCGCAGCGTGGACGGTTGGACGGCCGGTATGCCCACGGCCTGGGTCATGGACCCCGAGCGCGAGCCCATGATCGCCCTCCAGATGAACGACGAGCCGCTGCCCCCGGCGCACGGCTACCCCGCCCGCCTCATCATCCCCGGGCTGTACGGCTACGTGTCGGCGACGAAGTGGCTGAGCGAGCTCGAGCTCACGACCCTCGAACAGTTCGATGGCTACTGGATTCCCCTCGGCTGGGCGAAGGACGGCCCGATCCTGACCCAGTCACGGATCGACACGCCATCGAGCGGCGCCGCCGCCGGCCCGGTGCCGATCGCCGGTATCGCCTGGGCACCCGATCGCGGCGTCAGCCGGGTCGAGGTCGCCATCGATGGGGCGTGGCGCGACGCGGAGCTCTCTGCCCCGATCTCCGACGCGACATGGGTCCAGTGGGTGGTCCGCTGGGACGCGACTCCTGGCGAGCACGAGATCCAGGTCCGGGCGACGGACGGTTCGGGCGTCCTCCAGGAGGAGCTGCCCTCACCACCGGCGCCGGATGGGGCACGTGGCTGGCACCGCCGACGGATCCAGGTCACGTAGCGAAACGCGGACCTGCGCTACAGTCCGGACCATGCCCCGACGTCGCTACATCTTCGATCCGCCGGACCGGTTCATCGCCGGCACGGTCGGCCAGCCCGGTGCCCGCACATTCTTCCTGCAGGCACGGGACGGCGGCCGGATCGTGTCCGTCGCGCTGGAGAAGGTCCAGGTCGTGGTCCTGGCCGACCGCCTCGGGCAGCTGCTCGGCGAGCTCGAGCGGCGGGGCGTACCGGCCGGCACCGAGCCGATCCCCACAGCCATCGACACTGCGCCGCTGGACGAGCCGATCAACGAGGCATTCCGTGCCGGCTCGCTGACCCTTGGCTGGGACGGCGACGATGACGTGGTCCTCGTCGAGGCGCGCGCCCAGGACGACGACGGGACCGCGGTCGATCCCGACGAGGACGACGATGAGGACGAAGACGGACCGGACCTGCTGCGCGTCCGGATGACCGCGGCGGCCGCCCGGGTGTTCGTGGAGCGTGCCGGGCGGGTCGTGGCGGCCGGGCGGCTCCCCTGTCCGTTGTGCGGCGCACCCCTCGATCCGGTCGGCCACATCTGCCCGCGACGCAACGGCCACTACGTCAACTAGCCGCCGGACGCGAGCGTGACCGACGACCGCGCGACGACGCTCGACATCCTGCGCGAGGGGTCGATCGAGGTGGCCGGCCGAATCATGGGCTCGACCAACAACGCCCTGTTCGTGCGCGTCACGCGGATCTGCGATGACCCGATCCCGGCGCAGATTCGCGACGCGGTCTACAAGCCGACGATCGGCGAGCGGCCCCTCGACGACTTCCCGGACGGCAGCCTGACCCGGCGCGAGGTCGCCGCCTGGCACGTCTCGGAGGCGCTGGACTGGGACATCGTCCCGCCCACGATCCTGCGCGACGGCCCGTTCGGCGAGGGGATGCTGCAGGCCTTCATCGAGGCCGACGACGCCGTCGATGTCGTGGCGATGGTCGTCGAGGACGATCCGCGGTTGCGCCGGATGGCGACCTTCGATGCCATCGTGAACAACACGGACCGCAAGGGCGGCCACATCCTGCCGGTCGACGCTGGACGGCACATCCACGGCGTGGACCACGGCGTGTGCTTTTCCGCGGTGCCCAAGTTGCGGACCGTGCTGTGGGCATGGCGAGGGACGCCGTTCACAGAGGATGAGCGGCAGGGCCTCAAGCGCGTACGGGCCGCCCTGGACGGGGAGCTCGGTGCGACCCTGCGCTCACTGCTCCGCGCGGCAGAGGTCCGGGCCACGATCCGGCGGGTGGACCGCCTGCTGGAGTCGGACCGCTTCCCACTCCCCTCACCCACCTGGCCAGCGGTCCCCTGGCCGCCGTTCTAGGACGCAGGCGCCGGTGGGCGGAACTCGATGAGCACGGCCCCGGTCACGTTCACCACCTCGGTGCTCACGTGGGCGACCCGCCAGCCGTCGATGCTCGCGGGCGGGACATGGCCATGCAGCCAGAGCGGCGGACGCCAGCCATCGAGGAGCCAGCGATACCCGGCGTAGCCCACGTGATATGGGTCGGCGGCGCGATCCCCAAGACCGCGCGGCGGGGCATGGCTCAGAACGATGAGCGGACCGCGCCGGCCCAGGACGTCGGCAAATCCGCGCCCGAGACGGAGTCGGACGGCGTCTGCCCAGGCCGACTTGTCATCGCGCCGCCGACCGTTGTGGCGCAGGCCGGGCCACTCGAGCGCGGCGACCGCCAGCCCGGAGACCTCATGCAGGCGCCCGGTCGCGAGCGGCCGCGGCGCGGACGTGGCCACGGCCTCCGCCCATCGACCGCCGTGGTCGTGGTTGCCACGCACGAACGCCAGCGGAACGCTGAATGCGTCGGCGAGGAACCCCAGGTAATCCGGCTCCAGGTCGCCGGCCCCGACGATGGCGTCGATCGCGCCCAGGCCGGCGCGATTCGTCATGTGGTCCAGGGCCGGATCCTGGTCGTCGGAGACGGCGAGCCAGCGGATGGGACGACCGTCGCGGACGACGAAGGGGCGCGGATCCGGCCACTCGACCGTCAGGCGTCTGACCATCGATCAGGCCGACGGGTCGCCGGGTCCGGTGCCGTCGGCCTTCACGGCCTTGATCCGGCCATCGGCACGCACCCGGCTCCGGACCAGCCGCGACTCCTCGATCTCGCTGGCAAGCGATCCGATCGGCTCGGTCCGTTGGCCGCCCGGCGGCACGAGTTCGACGACGGTCGCATCGATCGCAACCTGACCCACGTAGAGCGCCAGAGCCACGCGGTTGTGCCCGTCCACCACCCAGTACCCACCGTCGAACTTGACGACGTCGATCGGCGGCAGATCGATGAGCCGTTCCTGGGCCCGGCGCAGGCGCTGCCATCGGGCGCTCCAGTTCTGCCCGCGGAACTGGCGCAGCGGCAGGAAGTCGCCGCCACGCTGGTCGCCCCCGCCCACGGCCGTGCCTCGGACGTCAGCCACGTCGATGGTCTGGAACCCGACTTCCACCGGCCTCGCGCGGCGCGACTCCGGGAACGCCTGTGGCAGCGACTCGAGGGGCAGCCGGCCACGGCGGCGGATCTGCCGGACCCGATGCCCGGGCAGGGTCGGGATCGATCCGATGGCGGCACCCAGCGCCGAACTCACACCCCCGACGATGGGCTCGGTCCTGGCTTCGGCGCCGGCCAGGAGACGACCGAGCGGGGTCGAGTTCTGGCGTTTCTGCGGCGGTTCAGGGTCGGCCATGATGCGGCCAGTGTGGCGCATCGACCGGCTGAGGCACCTCGGTCGTGGACGCGGGACCGTCAGCGCGTCGGGCGGATGGTGCCGCATCATGGTTCACGATGACGACCGCACGACGATGGAACGGGTGGGGCGCGACCGGAGTGGTCGGGCCGATCTCCGAGCCGGGCATGGCACTGCTCGCGGAGACCGTCGGTCCCGCGTCACGGCCGACGGACGCCGCCCTCGCCGACGTGCTCGCCGCGGTGGCGCCATCGCGCGTTCGCGGATCGGACGCCGATGGGATCGGCCTGTCACTCGACCCCGAGGATCGCATTCGCCACGCACGCGGCCAGAGCCTGCCGGACTGGATCGCGCTGCGCTCGGGCCGGCTGCCCGCCGTGCCGGATGCCGTGGCTCGTCCGGTCGATGCCGCCGGTGTCCGCGAGCTGTTCCGCCGAGCGACGAGGGCCGGCTGGCGATGCATCCCGTTCGGAGGCGGTACGAGCGTCGTCGGCGGCGTGACGACCCAGCCGGGCGATCGACCCGTCGTCGCCATCGACCTCGGGGCGATGACCGGACTGCGAAGCCTGGACGAACGCTCGGGCCTCGCGACGTTCGGTGCCGGCACGATGGGGCCCGCGGTCGAAGCGGCACTGGCGCCCCACGACCTGCGCCTGGGGCACGCGCCGCAGTCGTTCGAGTGGTCGACGGTCGGTGGCTGGGTGGCGACCCGTTCGTCGGGCTCGGCATCGATGGGTGTCGGCGGCATCGAGAACCTGTTCATCGGCGGCCACCTGGAGGCCCCGGCGGGACCACTCGACCTGCCGCTCGTCCCCCGCTCCGCCGCGGGGCCCGATCTGCGCCACCTGGTGCTCGGCTCCGAGGGCCGCCTGGGCGTCCTGACCGACGTGACCGTGCGAGCGACGCCGCCTCCGGACCGCGACATCGTGCGGGCCTACCGCATGCCCGACTGGGACGGCGCGCTCGAACTCGGGCGGACCCTGGCGCGCGCCGGCCTCCCGCTGTACCTCGTGCGCGTCTCGACGCCACTCGAAACGCGATCGATGATGGCCATGGCGGGCGACTCGACGAAGGTGCGCTGGCTCCAGCGCTACGTCGCGTGGCGCGGCCACGGAACGGGATCCTGCCTCGTCCTGGTCGGGATCGCGGGTCGTGCCTCGGTCGTCCGCGCGGTCGAGGGCGAGGTCGCGACGATCGTGCGACGCGCCCACGGGATCGGGCTGCCGGGCGTCGGCGCGGCATGGCGCCGCGAGCGGTTCCGCGGCGCGGACGCACGCAACGCACTGTGGGACACGGGGTACGCCGTGGACACGCTGGAGACGGCGGTGCCGTGGTCCGCCCTGCCGGCGCTTGCCGGGACCATCGGTCCTGCGCTCCAGCATGGCCTGGAGGACGAGGGCGAGCGGGTCCATGCCTTCAGTCACCTCTCGCATCTCTACCCGTCGGGGTCCAGCCTGTACGTCACGTACCTGTTCCGGGTCGATGCCGATCCGGAGCGGACGCTCGAACGCTGGCGACGCCTGAAGGCCATCGCCAGCGATGCCATCGTGGCCGCCGGGGGGACGATCAGCCACCAGCACGGCGTCGGCTCCGACCACGCCCCGTATCTCGCCACGGAGAAGGGACCACTCGGGATGACGAGCCTCGCGGACGCCGTGGCCCGCTTCGATCCAGATGGGATCCTGGACCGCGGCGTGTTGCTCGCGGATGGACCGTGAGCGGCGACCACGTCCTCGCCATCGATGTCGGGACGCAGAGCGTGCGAGCCCACGTGGTGGCCCCCGACGGCACGTTCGTCGCCAGTGCCAGGGTCCCGATCACGGCCTACGTCGCGTCACAGCCCGGGTGGGCCGAGCAGGATCCGGAGGTCCATTGGTCGGCACTCGTGGAGGCCACGCAGCGCGTCCTCGCCGACCCGGCCGTCCGGTCGAACGCCCTGGCCGGCGTGGCACTGACCACGCAGCGGGGCACGGTCGTCGTGACCGACGATGACGGTCGGGCGCTGCGCCCCGCGATGATCTGGCTCGACGATCGGCGCACCGACGGCCTGCCCCCGCTCGGCGGCGTCGGCGGTCTCACGGGCCTGGGCTTCCGCGCACTCGGCCTGCGCGACACCATCGAAGGTTTCGCCGCCGCGTGCGAGGCGAACTGGCTGCGTGCCCATGAACCCGAGACGTGGCGGGCGATCCGCCACTACCTGCTGCTGTCGGGCTACCTCCACCATCGGCTGACGGGTCGGTTCGTGGATGCGGCTGCGGCGCAGGTCGGCTACCTGCCGTTCGACTACAAGGCATTCGCGTGGGCGAAGCCCGGTCACTGGTCGTGGACCGTCGCCCCGGTCGATCCGGCGTGGTTGCCCACGCTGGCCCAGCCGACCGACCGGCTCGGGGAGATCAGTCGGACCGCAGCAGAGGCAACGGGTCTGCCGGTCGGTCTGCCCGTGATCGCCGCCGCGGCCGACAAGGCATGCGAGGTGCTCGGGTCCGGTGCGATCGATGCGACGACGCCGGCCCTCTCCTACGGCACGGCGGCCACGGTGAACACGACCATGACCCGGTACGTGGAGGCCATCCCGCTCATCCCGCCCTTCCCGGCGGCCATCCCCGGCGCCTGGTCGCTGGAGATCCAGGTCTATCGCGGCTTCTGGATGGTGGAGTGGTTCAAACGCGAATTCGCCGCCACCGAGGTCGCCCACGCGACGGCGACCGGCGTCCCGGTCGAGGTGCTCCTTGATGCGCTCGTCGCCTCGGTCCCCGCAGGCTCCATGGGACTGACGCTGCAGCCGTACTGGTCGCCCGGTGTCCGGATCCCAGGGCCGGAGGCCAAGGGTGCGGTGATCGGATTCGGCGACGTCCACACCCGGGCGCACCTGTATCGCGCGATCCTGGAAGGTCTCGCCTACGCGCTGCGCGACGGGCTGGAGCGAACCACGAAACGGACCAGGGTAGCGCCACGTGCCCTGCGCATCGCGGGCGGCGGGTCGCAGAGTGCGGCGGCCGTCCAGCTCACCGCCGATGTCTTTGGGCTGCCGGTCGAGCGTGGGCGCACGCACGAGGCAGCCGGCCTGGGCGCGGCGATCGACGCCGCGGTGGGGCTGGGGATCCACGCCGATATCCGATCGGCCGTCGAGGCCATGGTGCACGTCGGCGAGGTCCGGGATCCGAACCTCGCCGATCACGCGCGCTATGACGACCTGTACCGGTCGGTCTATCGGCCGATGTACCAGCGGCTTCAGCCGCTCTACCGGGAGATCCGCCGGATCACCGGCTACCCACCCGGCTGAGGATCAGCCGACGCGATTCGCCGCCTTGACCACCATGGTGTTGGCGAAGATGTCGTGCCAGCCCTGCTTGGTCGGGCTCTTGGCCGTGGTGTACACGAGATAGATGAACCAGCCGAGCGAGATCAGGCTGAGCAGGACGCCGATGACCGCGATCGGCTGGAGCGCCTGGGCCACGATGCTCGGGGCGCTGATGGCGAGCCAGCGGCGGATCGCCTGGTCCTGGGTGAGGGTTGCGCCGTCAACGGCGTTGCCGACCTGCATCCCGAGGACGCGCATGCCGATCGTCGCCCGCATCTTCGTCCACGTGTAGATGAAGTACACCGCGCTGACGACCAGGCCGATGACGCCAAGGACGAGCGCCCCGACGAATGCCGTGATGTCAAGGCCGACCGCGGTGATGACCACCCCGACGACGATCACCCCGATGAACACGATGATCGCATCGATGATGTAGGCGATGGCACGGTTCGGTACGTCTGCGTAGACGAAGTCTCCTGGCGCTGCCGTCGCTGCGGCGGGTGTCGGTGCGTCCATCATGCGGTTCCTTGACCTCCCTCTCGATACGACCGTCCGGGCTGGACATCGCAAGTCACCATCCTACGCACCCGGAGCGGCCATGAACAGGCCGATTGACGAAACGCGGTGCGTCGGGTACCGTTGCAACGTCAACGGCGTACGTGTATCACTCGGTAGAGCGTTCAAAGACGACCGCTCCCGACTCGACCATGAACCCGAACCTTCCGCTCCGGCCTCCGTGAACCGGCCGTCCAGAGCGTTCAACCAGCCGGCTGCAGCCGACGACCCATCACGTCGTCACGGCGCAGCGAGAAAGCGAACCAGAACCACCATGATGACCCGTTCCACCACCTCGGCCGTTACCGGCCGGGCCAGTTCGATGCGACGCATGCGTCGACGAACCCACTTCGCGTCCGCCGGCGTCGCCGGCGAGACCCGCGCCTTCTGCCGCACCAACGGATGCGCCAGCTTCCTGGAGGTCGATCCGACCACCGGACGCGGCCTCTGCCCGATCTGCGGCTACACGCCCCGCGCGAACTAGCAGGTCCGTCCCGCCGCCGCGGATGCGCACATGTCCGCGTGCTGCACGGCTTCCCCGACGCACCGTCCGTTGACGTCGACGAAAGCGACGACGCCGATCCTGCTGTTTGGCCTCGTCGTCGGCGCCTCAGCCGTCGTTGACGGCCTCCGCCTCGCGACGAACCGCGCCCGCAGCTAAGCCTTGCCCAGCGGCGATCCCCGCCCCCCACGGGGTCGCCGCTTCCCCCCCACGGGGTCGCCGCTTCCCCCCCGGCACCGCGCCACCGCTCGGCACCGCGCCACCGCTCGGCCTCGCCAACCGCTCGGCCCCGTCAACCGCTCGGCCACGTCAACACGGTTGACCACTGCTGCTCCGCACCATGCATCGAACGCTCCGCCCGATCCCAGCCCTGCCTCGCCGGCCAACGAGACGAGCTCATATGCCGCGCCCAGTGGCGCTCGGGGGCGCCCTTCCTGTCTCAGTCGCGTGCATCAAACGCACGCAACGGCGCTCCAGGGAGCACGCCACACCTGGCCGTGTCGCGGATGGCGCATCTGATGGCGCAGCGGAGACCACGCATCCCTTCGACCGATGTCGCGGCGTCGCCGGTCGCGCGTCTGATGCCGCATCTTCGGCGCTCGCCGCCCTGCAGTGAGTGGATCGGAGCCGCGAAGGGCTGTTGCGTGCATCGAATGCACGCTCCGGCTGGCGATGGCGCATCCGACGCTGCAAATCACGCGCGGGCGAGCGCCAGCGGGCGACAACGGCGCAGAGCCGACGCCGAGGCCCGGCCCACAGCCGCTGACACGAACGTCTGAGCTCGGCACCACGACCGCGCTGAGGCCCTTGCCCACGACCATGTCCCCGTAGAAGTCCGATTTGGCCGGGGGCGCGCTCAAAGCACTGGATCGGGTTCGTTCTGGCCCACCAACTCGTGCGGCGAAGCCGAGGTGGAGTTCCGAGCCGGCGTCGTGCTGTCTTGCTGTCATCGATCCGTGGAGCCGCCGTCGACCTGCTTCCGCCACGCCCCAGGCGTGACAGGCGAGCTGGCACGGACCCCCGCTATGGTGGGGACGTGCAACTGGCCAAGGACGGGACGGTCCTCCTCAGCGCGACCGACCTCGTCGGATTCCTCGCCTGCGATCACCTGTCGACCCTGGAACTCGGCCGGATCGCCGGTCGCTGGGAACGACCGGTCCGCAGGGACGACCCGACGATCGCGCTCATCCAGGAGAAGGGCGACCTCCACGAGGCCGACTACCTGGCACGGCTTCGCGCCGAGGGCCGCCGCGTCGTAGAGATCGAGAAGGGCGACCTGCGCACGCCCGACGACCTTCGCGCGGCCGAGGCGGCCACCCTCGCCGCGATGCGCGACGGCGCGGATGTGATCTTCCAGGCCACCTTCTTCGATGGGCGCTGGCGCGGTCATGCCGACTTCCTGTTCCGGCGCGACGACCGCCCGTCGCCGGTCCTCGGCGGCTGGAGCTACGACATCGCCGACACGAAGCTGGCTCGCTCCGTGAAGGGCGGCGCCATCCTTCAGATGTGCGTGTATGCGGCCCTGCTCGAGCGGCTCCAGGGCATTCCGCCGGAGACCCTGTCAGTGATCACCGGCGACGGCGTCGGTCATGCCTTCCGCACCGCCGACTTCGCACCATATTTCCGATTCGTCAAGGCGCGCTTCGAGGCCCGGGTCGCCGCCGGCATCGATGCCGGTCTCGCCACCTATCCCGACCCGGTCGACCACTGCCGGGTCTGCACGTGGTTCCCGACCTGCATCGAGCGGCGCCGCGACGACGACCATCCGTCGCTCGTGGCCGGCATGTCGCGCCTGGACACGGAGCGGTTCGGGCAGGCGGGCTTGTCCACGATGACCGCCGTGGCGACCCAGGCCCTTGACCTGGCTGTCCCGGACATGCGCGAGAGCCGGCGCCTGCGGCTGCGCGAACAGGCCCGCCTGCAGCGCCACCGGCTCGACACCGGGGAGTGGCTGTGGGAGCTCATCGAGCCCGACCCGACCGACCCCGGCAAGGGTCTGAGCGCCCTGCCTGAACCCTCGCCGTGGGACCTGTTCTTCGACATCGAGGCCGATCCGTGGGCCACCGAGGTCGGCCTGGAGTACCTGCTCGGCGTCGTGGAGATCGTTGACGGCGAACCGGTCTACCACGCGATCTGGGGCACCGATCAGACCAGGGAACGCGAGGCCTTCCTCGCGTTGTTGCGGATGGTGACGGAACGCCTCGACGCTCATCCGGAGATGCACGTCTACCACTACGGCGGCTACGAATCCGGCGCGATCAAGCGGCTCATGTCCCGGCATGGCGTCGGCGTGGACGACGTGGATCGCCTGCTCCGCGGCGACGTGCTCGTGGACCTGCTGAATGTCGTCCGCCAGGGCATCCGCGGATCCGTCGAGTCGTACTCCCTCAAGCAGGTCGAGAAGGCGTACATGCCCGTTCGCGAAGGTCCGGTCACCGAGGCCGGCTTCAGCGTGGTCGCGTTCGAGACATGGCTCAAGGAAGGTGACCAGACGATCCTCGACGGGATCGCCGACTACAACCGCGATGACTGCGTGTCGACGTTCCTGTTGCGCGACTGGCTCGAGGGATGGCGTCACCAGGCCATCGAGCGATGGCCGAGCCTGGACTGGACCCGGCCCACGGCCCACGATGGCGCGGCCAGTGAGGCCGTCACCGAGTGGCTGGCTTGGGTCGCGCGGCTCGAGGCCCAGCTGGAAGCCCTCGCGGTGGACGCCGCCGACGACGAGCGTGCGGCGGGACTGCGCTTGCTGGCCAGCCTCCTCGACTGGCATCGACGCGAGGAGAAGTCCCAGTGGTGGCGCTGGTTCGAACTCAAGGACGACAAGACGGTCGAGGAACTGGTCGCCGAGCGCGACGCGATCGGCGGGCTGACCTTCATGGACGAGGTGCCCGACGGCCGCATGCTCGTGCGGCGCTACCGATTCGAACCCCAGGACCACGGCTTCGACCCAGGCGACGAGCCGCTCGACAAGGGGACCGGCAGGAGCGCCGGGACGATCGTCGCCATCGACGACGCCAACGGGATCGTGACCCTGAAGCGGAGCCCGCGCGCCGAGTGGCCGCATCCGACCGGCCTGCTGCCGGGGAAGCCGATCGACAGCCGGGTCCTCAAGGAAGCGCTGGCCCGTGTCGCGGATTCGGTCGTGGCCGACGGCATCGACGGCGACGGGCCGTTCCGGGCGGGCCGCGATCTGCTCCTCCGTCGCCGGCCGCGGACCGATTCCGCACCGTGGGGTGACGGCGAGCTTGCCTTGCCGGGAGAAGCGGTGGCAGATGCAGCCATCCGCCTCGGGCCACAGCTCGACCAGGCCGTGTTGCCCATCCAGGGCCCTCCCGGCACGGGCAAGACCTGGACGGCGGCCCGGATGATCCTCGCCCTGGTCGCGGAGGGGCGCACGGTCGGCGTCACCGCCCAGTCGCACAAGACGATCAGCAACCTCCTCGAGGCCGTCGCGCAGGCTGTCGACGAGGACCACGACGCACGGCCCGCTCCGCGGGTCCTGCAGCGGGCCGGCGAGGCCAACGACCACGCCGCCGCCCTGCCGTTCGTCACGCTCGCGGACAACGCGACCATCGCCGCCGCGCTGGATGCCGGCAACGTCGACGTGGTGGCCGGCACCCAGTGGGTCTTCGCGCGACCAGAGTTCGAGGGCCGCATCGACGTGCTGTTCGTGGACGAGGCTGGCCAGATGTCGGCAGCCAACGTCATGGCCATGGCCACGGCGGCCCGCTCGATCGTGCTGGTCGGCGATCCGAACCAGTTGCCGATGGTCTCGCAGGGCGTCCATCCCGATGGTGCCTCGGCATCGGCGCTGGAGCACCTGGTCGGAAGCGCCGTGACCGTGCCACCTGACCGCGGGCTCTTCCTCGACGTCACCCGGCGGCTGCACCCGACGATCAACGCGTTCATCTCCGAGGCGTTCTACGACGACCGACTCGTCGCGCATCCGTCCACAGCTGCGCAGCGCGTCGAGGGCAGCGACCCGATCGTGTCGGGCTCCGGCATCCGCTGGGTGCCGGTCATCCACCGCGGCAACGGGCCACGATCGCACGAGGAAGCCGATGTCGTGGCCGCCATCGTGGACGGCCTCGTCGGCCGGGAGTGGACTGCCGCCGATGGGCAGCGCCGCGTGCTCAGGGTGGATGACGTGATCATCGTCGCGCCGTACAACGCGCACGTGGCCGCGATCCAGGCCGCCCTCGAGCGGACCATCGGCCAGCGCGGCAACGTCGGGACGGTGGACAAGTTCCAGGGCCGTGAAGGCGCGGTCGCGATCTACTCGATGGCGAGTTCCAGCCGCGAGGACGCGCCACGTGACATGGGCTTCCTCTACTCGCGCAATCGGCTGAATGTCGCGGTCTCCAGGGCCCGGGCACTGGCCATCGTGGTGGCCTCCCCGACGCTGCTGGAGGCCGGTGCCACCTCGCCGGACCAGATGCACGCGCTGTCCGCCCTGTGTTTCGTCGTGGAGCACGCGACGCTCGACTGACCCACATCGCGACATGGGAACACCCTGCGCGCGCCTATCATCCGACTGGTGATCGACGCCCGACCCTCTCCTCGCGACCTGCACCGCCTTCGTCGCCGGACCGTATGGACGCTGGTCGCGTCCGTGGCGCTGGGCAGCACCGGGCACATCGCGGCGGTCACGGTCGCGACGATCGTGGCCCGGGAACTTGCCGGCAGCACGGAGTGGAGCGGCGCTCCTGGGGCGTCCGTCGTCCTTGGTGCCGCCCTGGGTTCCGTGGTCCTGGCCGCGATCATGGTCCGCAAGGGCCGCCGGACCGGCCTGGCGATCGGCTACCTCACGGGGGTCGTGGGCGCCCTGCTCGCCACCGCGGCCGTCGTGGCCGGGTCCCTGCCGCTGCTCCTCGTCGGCACGGTCCTCATCGGGTTCGGCAACGCGTCCAACCAGCTATCGCGCTACGCGGCCGCCGACCTGTACCCGGCCCATCGCCGGGCGTCCGCCCTCGGCACGGTCGTCTGGGGCGCGACCATCGGTGCCGTCGTGGGGCCCAATCTTGCGGCACCGGCCGGAACGTTCGCCGTGGCCATCGGCCTGCCCGCCCTCTCCGGGGCGTACCTCGTGCCGGTCGTCTTCGTCGGCGCGGCGGCGATCCTGTGCCTGGTGGCCCTGCGCCCGGATCCATTCGATCTGGCCGATGAGGACGTCAAGGCGACCGTGGGCAACGAGCGCCCCATCCGCGCCTCGCTGTCCTCCATCCTGGCGCGGCCGAACGTCCCGGTGGCGATCGTGGCGCTCATCACGGGGCAGGCGGTGATGACCCTGGTGATGACCATGACGCCGCTGCACATGGCCGACCACGGTCATGGCCTCGGGGCGGTGGGCATCGTTCTGAGCGGCCACACGTTCGGGATGTTCGGGCTGTCGCCGATCTCGGGGCGATTGACCGATCGGTTCGGCAGCGTGCCGATCATCCTGATCGGCCTGGCCGTCGTCGCGGCGTCCTCGACACTGGCCGCGATCGCGCCGCCGGAGGGTGGCATCCTTCTGTTCATCGCCCTGTTCCTGCTTGGTTACGGCTGGAACCTCGGATTCGTCGCAGGCTCGGCCCTCCTGACGACCGGGCTGACCCTCGACGAGCGCACACGCCTGCAGGGCAGCACCGATGCCCTCATCTGGAGTTCGGCCGCGGCGGCCAGCCTGGGCTCCGGCGTCGTCGTCGCGACCGCCGGCTATGCCACCCTCGGTCTGTTGGGCGCCGCCCTCGTCGTCCTGCCGATCGTGCTGGTCCTGGCCCGGCGATCGGCCGTCAGTGCGGTCCGATCTCCCGGATGACCCACGCCGCGAGGACGCGCGCACACGCCTCGACATCTTCGATGGCGACATGCTCGTCCGCGCTGTGCGCGACGCGCACGTCGCCGGGCCCGAACAGCACGCATGGCGTGTCGCCGTGGTTCACGAACATCTGCATGTCCGCGCCGTAGGGTTCTCCCAGGAGGACGGGGCGCCGGCCGAGCACCACCTCGGCGACGTCCGCCAGGCTTACCGGAAGCGGGTGATCGGACGGGACCCGCGCGGAGCCGAACTGCCCGCCGTTGATCTCGACCGTCGCGGGATGGTCGCGCAGGAACGGGTCCGCGGCACAGGCCTCGGCGATGGCGGCGCGCAGCTCGTCCGCGGCGGCCGCCGGCGACTGCCCGAGGCGCACGCCGTAGCGCCCGTCCGCGACGATCCGGTCGAGCACGGTCGACGCCCACTCCCCGCCCGAGACGATGCCGATGATCGTCGGGTACGGGAGGCCGAGCACGGTCATCAGCGGGTCCGTCTCGGACTCGTTCCGTCGAGTCTCGTCAGCCTCGAGCGCGCGCGACAGCGTGAACAGGTTGTCCAGGGCGCTGACCCCCTCGCGTCGTTGCGAGGCATGCGCCGCGCGACCGGGCACGGTCAGCCGGAACGTGAGAGCCCCGGCATGGGCGACGACCACATCGAGGTTCGTTGGCTCCGTGATGACCGCCAGGTCCGCCGTCGCGCCGGCGCGGATCGCGGCCAGCGTGCCCTGGCCGCCGTCCTCCTCGGAGGGCACCAGGACGACCATCAGCTCGCCGTCGAGCGACCGGAGCACACCGGCATCGCGCAGCGCCCGGACCGCGGCCAGGATCGACGCGACGCCGCCCTTCATGTCGCACGCGCCGCGGCCGTACAGCTGCCCGTCGCGGATGTCCGGGTCCCATGGACCCGTCGTCCACGTGGCGAGGTCACCGGGCGGCACGACGTCGAGATGGCCGGACAGGATGATGCGCGGACGGCGTCCGATGCCGCCGGCGCGACCGATGACGACCGGCAGCGACGTCCGGTCCATCTCCTCGCCCGGCCACGAGGGATCCGCCCGATGCACGGCGAGGTCAGGCTGGACGATCTCGACCTCCATCCCGAGCGCGCGGAGCGCGTCGGCAGCCCACACGGCCACACGTTCCTCGGAGCCGGTGACGCTCGGGATCCGGATCATCGAACGCAGGTCGTCGACCATGGCCTGCGTGTCGATCGCTGGTGCGCGTCGCGCGCCGCCGCCGTCAGTCACGGAGGATCGGCCGGGTCATGCACGTGGGGCCGCCGGAGCCGTTGATCCCGACCTGGCTCGCAGGATAGGTGTGGACCTCGCAGCCCGCCGCCGCGAGGGCCGCCGCGGTCGCCGGGTTCCCTTCGGCCAGGATGACGACGCCTGGCCGGACAGCGAGCACATTGCACCCGAGCGTGAGGAACTCGTCGTCCGGGACCTCGACGAGGCGGATTCCGAGCTCGCCGAGCAGGTGCCACAGCCCGACCGGCAAGAGGGGCAGGTAGACGACGGCAAGGTCGTCGGCGACCGGCGAGATGACGCTCATGAGATGGATCAGCTCGGCTGGACCCTTCCAGTACGGCACGTCGAAGATCCGTGCGTCGCCACCGACGAGCGCCGCAAGCTGGGCTGCACCGTCCTGGTTCGTCCGCAACGTGCGCCCGATGCAGAAGAGGTCCGGCCGCAGCCAGAACGTGTCCCCGCCCTCGATCGTGCCGGGCGCCTCGATGCGTCCGGCCAGTGGGATCCCGGCCGCGGTCGCCCAGGCTTCCAGGATTGCCGGCTCGTCGGCTCGGTTGGGCTTGCCCGGCCGCAACGGGATCGCCCCACGGTCCGTGACCAGCAGCGGATCGAACGTGTAGACGAGGTCCGGATCCGTGGCCGGCTCGTGCTCCAGGACGTGGACCGTGGGCCCGAGGCCGGCGAGCACGTCGACGAAGGCATCGTGTTCACGCTGGGCGATGGCAAGGTCCACCGGCGACAGGAAGCCGTGCGCAGGATCGTCGAACGCCCGACCGAACGCCGGCCCGGGCCGCTTCACGAGGACCTCGCGGAGCTGGCTCGTCATGGTCTGGGCGCCGAAGCGCCGAATCGCGGTCGTCACCCGATGGAGGATAGCCGGACGACGCCATCGGGCGTAGGCTGCGCGCACCATGGCCGGTTACGCGATCCAGGTCCACATCATCAGCGTCCGACCGCGGCGGGTCCAGTCCCCCGTCGATCGGCCTCGCGCCGTCGATCGCGGCACGGCGGACCCTCAGCGTCGATCTGCCGCTGTGGACAGCGACGCCGTCGTCATCGAGAGCGTGCCGACCCGTCCGCGCTCCGAGCGCATGGAACGGATCCGCGAGGTGTGGTCCCAGCTGACCTTCTACCTGTTCGACGCTGACGGCTGGCGCTGATCCTCAGGCGCGGAGCGGCGCAGAAAAGCGAGCCGGATCCAGGGCCGGCGGCGGAACGGACGTCCGATCCTCCATGAGGTCGAGCAGGATGAGCCCGGCAGCGGGGCCGCTCGAGATACCCCACGGTCCATGTCCGGCGGCGATCCACAACCCGTCCGTGCCGGGAATCCGCCCGATCAGCGGTCGCCCGTCCCGGCTGAGTGGCCTCGCGCACGCCCGCAGCGCCCCGAGCCGCCGCTCGTCGAGAGACGGCATGAAGGTCCGAGCACGCTCCACGATCCGCGGCACCTCCGCTGTCGGATCGGGCTCCTCGACAAGGAACGTGGATCCGAGACTCGCTCCGTCGGTCGCCGGGATGAGGCTGAAGTCGTGGGTCACCGGGTCACCGGCCCCACCGGGCTCGATGTCGATCCCGGCCTCCTCGATCGCGTGCCGCGGCGGATCGTCCAGGTCGATGGCGACAACGACGCCCCACAACGGCCGGATCGGCCGCCAGGCGCCAGTCGGATCGATGAGTCCCGGGCTCCACGGTCCGGCTGCCACCACGACGTCATCGGCCGCGATCGGCGTCCCGTCGTCCAGCAGCAGGCCCCGCACCGTGTCGCCGTCCAGCCACGGCCGAGCTCCCTGCCCGATGCGGATGTCAACGCCGAGGGCGCGTGCCCAGGCGGCGTATGCCTCGGTGGCGGCTGCTGGCGCGACCGGGAACCCGATCTCGAGCCGGCACGCGGCGACGTCCGGCCCAAGCACGATCTCGATCCGTGACACGGCGCCCGGTTCGAGGAACTCGGGCCGCAGCTCCGGATGGGACGTCGCAAGGGCGGCAGCCTGTCCACGGACCAAGTCCGGATCGTGCGCGACCAGGAGCAGGCCGGCAGGCGGCCGGGACAGCGTGACGCCCAGGCCGTGGTCGCCCGGCAGCGCCCGGTAGGCATCCAGCGTCCGGCGGTACAGATCGGCGAGCACCGAGTCGAACGGATGCTGGATGACGCCGGAGTTCCGACCGGACGCGCCGGCGGCGATCGCGGATCGCTCGACCAGGGCGACGGAACGGCCCGATGCCGCGAGGTGGGCCGCCACCGAACAGCCCACGATCCCGCCGCCGATCACCGCCACGTCCACCATCGACACGATGATGCCGGTTCCGGGCGCGGACGTCCGAGCGCCCCGGCCCATCGGCATGGGTCGGGGCGCCAGTGGCGCCAGCCGGCGCCGATCCGTGAGTGAGCCCGGCCTCCCCTGGGCTGTCAGGTCAGGAGGCGGCGACGACGGCCTCGGGAGCAGCGACGGCCACCTCGTCGGCGGCGATCGCGATCTCCAGCTTGACGTCCTTGCCGACGAGCCAGCTACCCGACTCGAGGGCCACGTTCCAATTGAGTCCCCAGGTCTCGCGCAGGATGCTGGTCGTTGCCGACAGGCCTGCGTGGCGCGCTCCGCTCATGCCCTTGACGATCCCCTCGAGCTCGACGTCGAACGTCGCCGGCGCGGTGACGTCCTTGATCGTGAGGTCCCCGGTGACGCGATACCGGTCGGTGCCGGCGGCGACGACGGACGTCGAGCAGAAGACGATCTCCGGGTACGTCTCGGCGTCGAAGAAGTCCGCGGAACGCAGGTGCTTGTCGCGGGCATCGAAGTTGGTATCCACGCTGGCGGTCTTGACACGGAGCTCACCGCGCGAGCGGGTCGGGTCCTGCTCATCGAGTTCGAGCGAGCCCGACACGTCGTGGAAGGTGCCTCGGACGGTCGTCACCATCATGTGCTTGGCGGAAAAATTGACCTGTGTGTGGGCCATCTCGAGATTCCAGGTGGTCATTGGGTTCGTGTGTCCTTCGCTGGGTCTGTGCGGCGGGTCGGGTCCCGCGGGCTGTTGGTTGACGCTGCAACCATATCCGGCTATCGTTGCGTTGTCAACGACCGAATGGGTCGAACCGCATCTGGGTGTAGCATCAGGACCATGACCGTCACCGAGCCGGTCGAGCGCACACTGACCGCTCGCGATCCACGCCTTGGGCCATGGCGCCAGTTCCTCATGGCACATGCTCGGATCTCGCGCCGTCTCGACGACGAACTGCGCATCGACCACGATCTGTCCCTCGCCGAATACGACGCGCTGCTGACCATCGCGCAGGCGCCCGGTCGGCGGATCCGCATGCGCCACCTGGCCGATCACGTGGTCCTGTCCAAGAGTGGCGTGACGCGGCTCGTCGATCGGCTCGTCCTCGACGGACTCGTCGAGCGGAGCGCCTGCGAAACGGATGCACGCGGCGCCGAGGCTGTCCTGAAGCCGGCCGGCCTGGATCGACTCCGTGCGGCGTCGACGACCCACCTGCGCGGCATCGAACAGCATTTTCTGGACGCGCTGGATCCGGCCGATCTCCCGGTGCTGGAACGCGCGCTGACGTCGCTCCTGGAGCGGGCAGGCCCCGGCGGCGAGCCGGACCGGTGTGGCGCCATCGAGCGCATGCTCGACCAGTCGGATGAGGCCCGACCCGATCGCTGACCGGGCGCTGGTCGGGCGTTGCTGGATCGGGACCAGCGGGTTCTCGTACCCGGACTGGGCGCCACGGTTCTATCCGCCCGGCCTCCCGCCCGCGGACCTGCTCCGCCACTACGCCGGGCGCCTGTCGGCCGTCGAGCTCAACAACACCTTCTACCGTCGCCCGAGCCCGGCGGCTGTGGCCGCGTGGGTCGCGGCCACACCCGACGACTTCCGGTTCGCCGTGAAGGCGCAGCGCGGCGCCGTCCCCCGGGCGTTCGCATCGCCTCCGGAACCTGGCTTCCCGTTCCTGACCGACCCGTATCGGGCCTTCGGGGAGCGGCTCGGGGTCGTCCTGCTGCGAATCCCGGACGTGCTTCGGCGCGACGACGCGCGGCTCGGCGCGATCCTCGCCGCCTGGCCGCGAGAGATCCCGATCGCCATGGAGCTCGTGGATCCAAGCTGGGAGGCCGACGAGACATTCGCGACGCTGCGCGACGCCGGTGCGAGCCTGGTGGCGACGGATCGGCCCGACGCGGACCCGCCCATG
>JBKJHI010000116.1:0-7624 GCA_046599085.1 Candidatus Limnocylindrales bacterium | reverse complement strand
GGCCGCCGCCGCGCGCGTACAGGAAGTCGGGGTTCGGGTGCCAGCTCTCCGGCCCGGGGACCTCGAACAGCGTCAGCGCGGTCAGCGGCTCGCCGATGACGCCGGCCTCCACCAGGCGACGCCCGGTCTGGATGCCGGCGCCGAGGACGGTGTCGGGCGCACAGGCGACGCGAAGGCCGGCACGATGCGCCTCGGCCAGGAGACGCTCGCCACTCACCCGATCGAGCGCAAACGGCTTCTCGCTCCACACGTGCTTCCCGGCGGCCAGCGCATCCAACGAGACGGGGACGTGTGCGGCGGGGATGGTGAGATTGACCACGATCTCGATGTCATCGCGGTCGAGCAGGTCCCGCGGCGCTCCTGACGCCGGGATCCCATGCGCCGCCGCCTGCGCCGCGGCACGCTCCGGATCCAGGTCACTGACCATCACGACCCGCACGTCCGGGGCCCGGGTGAGGTTCTCCAGGTACTGGTTGCTGATGACGCCCGCACCGATCAACCCAACGCCGACCGGACCGGTCACAGCGTCGCCCCGTGCCGGCGCAGGAACGCGATGCCCTGGCCGACGCCGTCGAACAGGTCGCCGGCGTAGCCATCGAACTCGAGGATCGGTCGGGCTCGTGGGGCTGCGTCCAGGAGGGCCGCCATGGGCATCCGGCCAGAGCCCGCAGGCTGCTGGGCATCGTTGTCGCGTGTGATCGGGCCGTCCTTGATGTGCAGGGCTGCGACCCGCTCGCCGAGACGGCCGAGCACGGCCACCGGATCCTCGCCACCGACCGCGCACCAGTACGTGTCGAGCTCGAGGACGACCCGGACATCGAGCTGGTCGGCGAGGACCTCCAGCGCCGACCGGCCGTCGATCCGCGATTCGAATTCCCACCAGTGATTGTGGTAGCCGACGGTGATGCCCTGGTCAGCAGCTCGATGGGCGGCATCGTTGAGCGCTGCGGCGATCGCCTCGATGTCCTCGCGCGACGCCCAGTGTTCCTCGGGGACATACGGGTCGATGATCATCGTGACACCGAGACGAGCTGCCGCGCCGAGGGCCGCGTCGAGGCCACCGCGGACGAACGACACGTGACTCGTGGGGGCAGCCAGGCCGAACTCGGCCATCGGCCCGGCCAGTCCGTCCCCAGTGGCGACGAGATCGAATGGCTCGACCGATCGCAGACCGAGTTCCGCGACGCGGCGGAGGGTGGCCCGCGCGTCCGTGGCGAGTGCCTCCCGGACGGTATAGAGCTGCATCCCGATGGCGGGCCGCTCGGCAGGAGTGCTGGCCGATGCGTTCATGACGGCCGCCCCTCACGGCCCTCGCCCCGCGGCGGTGCCACGCGCTGGCGCTGGATCCCGAGACCATCGATCCGCAGTTCGACGACGTCGTCCACGGCCAGGAACTGCGGTGGCTTCATGCCGAGACCGACGCCGGGCGGCGTCCCCGTGTTGATGAGGTCGCCCGGTTCGAGCACGAGGAACTGGCTGAGGTATCGCACGACGACCCACGGCGAGAAGATCATGGTCGCGGTGGAGCCGGTCTGTCGGCGCGCTCCGTTGACGTCAAGCGACATGCCGAGACCGAGCACATCGGCGATCTCGTCCGGCGTGGCCAGCCACGGACCGGCCGGGTTGAATGTCTCGGCGGACTTGCCCTTCATCCACTGCCCGCCGCGCTCGAGCTGGAATGCGCGCTCGCTGACGTCGTTGACGAGCACATAGCCGGCGATCGATGCACGCGCCGCATCGTCGTTGTCGAGATACGACGAACGTCGACCGATGACGATCCCCAGCTCCACCTCCCAGTCGAGCTTGGTCGCGCCGCGCGGCATGATGATGTCGTCGTTGGGGCCGACGAGGGTGTTCGGCGACTTCGCCAACAGGATCGGCTCGTCCGGTACTGGCATGCCGGCCTCGAGGGCATGATCCCGGTAGTTGAGCCCGATGCACAGGATCTGGTGCGGGCGCGCGATCGGCGCGCCTACACGCTCGCCCTGGAATGGGAGCACCGCTCCCGTCGCGATCCGGGCGTCGACGGTGGAACCCAGTGACGCCATCCCGCCCGAACCGAAGAAGGCCTCATCGAAGTCGTGGACGACATCGGAAACGTCCACGTACTGGGCATCATCGACACGGACGACGGGCCGCTCCGAGCCGGCGGCGCCCAGGCGCATGAGTTTCACGCTGTCCTTCCTCCTCGCGCGGCGACGCGCGTTCGATCGATGTGACGGTGGGTGCGGTCCGCTCAGTAGGTCGCGCGGCCGCCGCTGATGTCGTAGACCGCGCCGGTCGAGAAGCTCACCTGGTCCGAGCACAGCCAGGCGATGAGCTCGGCGACCTCCTCGGCGCGGCCGACCCGACGCATCGGGATGAGGCTCGTGATGTGGGCCAGCACCTCAGGCGCGGTCGCGTCGTTGAGTGGCGTCGCGATCACCGCTGGGGCGACGGCGTTGACCAGCACCCCGGTGGTGGCGAGCTCCTTGCCGGCCGACTTGGTCAGCGCGATCACGGCGCCCTTCGTCGCACTGTACGCAGCGAGGTTGGGGTTGCCGTCCTTGCCGGCCATGCTCGCGAGATTGACGATCCGGCCCCAGCCGCGCTCGACCATGCCGGGCACGAATGCGCGCATCGTGGCCACGGTGCCCAGCACGTTGACCGCGAATGTCTGCTCCCACTCTGCCCGGGTCGTCTCGACGAGGGGCTTGTTGGGACCCACGATCCCGGCCGAGTTGACGAGGATGTCGACCGCGCCGATCGACGCGACCACAGCGGCGAGCGCGGCGTCATCGGTCACATCGACCAGGTGGTCCGCTCCCTGGGCCCGGTCGAGGGTGACGACGCGAATGCCATCGCGGCGCAGCCGCTCTGCGGCGGCCGCGCCGATCCCGCTGGCGCCGCCGGTGACGACGGCGGTCCGTCCGGCGCTCATGTCTTGACCTCGCGGACGAACTCGACGCGGTGCTCGCTGATGTACAGATGCTCGTACGACACACCTTCGACACCGCTGCCATCCTTGAACCACAGCCGGGCCTCCCGGCCCAGGCGCAGGCAGGTGCGCTTGGCGGCGAGGTCCTCCGGACTGTCCGTCGGTTGCAGGGACGGGTACCACAGCTTGTGGCCTGGCCGGTGGATGATCCGGACCGGCGTGGACCATCGCTGGCTGTCGTCGCCCTCCCCGAGGTGGCGGTTCGGGTTGATCGACAGATACAGGCTGTCTCCTGCCCAGAACGGTCCGTCCACGCGGCCCATGACCATGACCCAGACCTCAAGCTCTTCGTTCCAGCTGACCGACGGGCCCCAGTAGTACAGGTCGTCGCCCCGGGATACGGCGCCGCCACCCTCCGCACGCGGGATGCGCAAGCTGGCGATCGGCGCCCCCGCGCCATCCCATGGAGCCGCGAAGGCGTCGCCGTCCCAGCGGCGCGCGGCACCGGTCGGCGCATCCAGGGCGTCAAGCGGGATGCGCGCCACGCTGATGCACTGCGCCGCGGCCTCGATGTCGCGATCCCACGTCTCGGCGTCCCAGGCCGTCGGGTAGGCGTACTCGCCGAAGAAGACGTACAGATGGTCGCCGTCGGCCACTGCGCTCGGGTCGCCGACGCCGCCCGGAAAGCAGTAGTTGCGGTTGACCGGCAGGCGGATCATCCGGTCGTCGCGGTCCTCGAGCAGCAGACCGCGATCCTGCCAGTGTTCCCCGCCGTCGGTGGAATGCATGATCCCGATCCGCGGCACCGCCTGGAGCGTGTCGTCGCCGCCGAGGCCGGGGGGCCACGCCTCTTCGCGATATCCCTCGCCGGTGGCCGGATCGAACGGAAGGGTCTCCGGGTAGTTCTCGTTGTGATACAGGGCGTGGAGCGTCCTGCCGCTTTCGTCCGTGGGATCCTGATGGATCGTCTCGAACCAGATGGCGCCGTGCACGCCCGGGGTACCCGGCGGGGTGTTTGGCGGCATGGCCGGGCGGGTGAAGGCCGCGGACGGCTGCGCGAACGCCTCCGCCACGGTCGCGCCGTCGGCGTACCCCAGCTCGTCGGCGGCCCCCCAGAGCGGATCCTCGCCGTGTTTGCCCGGGAAGATGCGGAGCGTGTCGCCGACCCACGCTGAGGCCATGTTGCAATCGATGAACCAGTCGAAACCTCGCCGCTCGGCGGCGTGCAGGCGGACGACGATGCCATCGACGCCGGTATCGATCTCGATCGGTTCGGTCATGCGCGTTCCTCCATCGTGCCGGTGACGCTGAACAGCAGACTGCCGCGGACCGGGCGGGCCCGCAGGCGGACGTCAGGGAGTGGCCCTGGGCCACAGGCCGCCGTGCCAACACCCGACTGCGCGACATCGAGGACCACGTGTGTGCGGCCATCGCCGTGCAGCAGGTGGTCGTGCTCCACGGCTGCCAGCTGCTCCGTGGACCATGGCCGGACGGTGAGCGCGACGGCTGGATCCGCGGCGATCTCAAGCGCGGCGGCGCCATCGGCCGTGGTGAGACGGGCCCAGCGCACGCCCGCCCGAGCGCCGGACTCCTGCGGGCGGACGGTCCGCTCCTGGAACCCATCGACAGACGACGAGAACCAGCCGAGGCGGGCGGCCTGTCCCGTGTCGGGATAGGCAGGCCCCGGGCCGCGCCCGAACCAGTCGACGGTCGTCATGGTGCCCTGGAGGGCGAACGAGACACCGACACGCGCCCAGTGCGTCGCCCACCCCGCTGGCCATCGGTCGTCGGGGACGACCTCCAGGGCAAGGCGCAGGCCGCCGGGATCGGCCGTCCACAGCCAGGTGCACTCGACGGCGGCGTCCACGCCGGCCGCGCTGACCCGAGTGACGACCGTCGTGCGATCCGCGTCGCGGTCGATGGAGACGAGGCGCGACACGAGCCGGTCGAGGCCCATCGACGCCCACCGCTCCGCATGGCTCGGCTCCCCTGGGGCATCCCACGCGCGACCACGATCGTTGTCGGTCGGTGCACGCCACAGTTCGAGCCGCCAGTCATCGATCGACAGGTCGCCCAGGCGAAGGACGGCGCCCGTCCCAGGGTCCAGCGTCAGGCCATCAAGGCCGATCGCCAGCGGCGTATCGACCGTCGGCGGCCGGAAGGCCACCGTCGGCAGGATCGGACCGATGGGCTCCGCCTGTGCCCAGGCGACGACGTCTCCGGCGGCGGCCCACCCTCGGTCATGGGCATGGGCGGCCTCGATCGTCACCACGTGGGCGGGCCTGCCCAGGTGCGCCACGATGACGGGCGGCAGCGACACCTCTGTCGTGCCCCGGGGCGGCACCAGCGACATGTCGAGATGGCCCGAGTCCACGGTTCCGGCCGGTGAATCGACCCGCCAGCGCAACCTGTAGGCTGACGAATCCACGTGGTCGAGGCGAGACCGCACTCGCAGCACCGCCCCATCCACTTCGAGCACGAGCGGGGCGAAGACAACGGCGAGGTCGGCGAGCTGGGCACGCGGCGTCCGGTCGGCGGCGACCAGGCCGTCGATCACGAAGTTGCCGTCGTGCAGCGGCTCGCCGAAGTCCCCGCCGTACAGGGTCACCGGCGGCCCCTCGCGGTCCACCTGGATGCCATGCTCCAGCCACTCCCAGATGAAGCCGCCCATCAGGCGCGGATGTGCATCGAACAGGCGCTGGTACTCGGTCAGGCCGCCCGGTCCCGTGCCCATGGCATGGGCGTATTCGCACAGGACGAACGGCATCGCCCTGCGGCGGGCGTCGAGAGTCGGGTCGTCGAGGGGCGGCTCCTCGCCTCGCCCGATGGCGGCCACCTCCGCGTGGTTGGCGTACATCCGCGACCACACATCGACGTCCGCGCTGGACTGGTCGCCCTCGTAGTGGAGGAGCCGGGTCGTATCACGGGCGCGGATCTCGTCGGCCATGGCCGCGAGGTTGCGCCCGACGCCAGCCTCGTTGCCGAGCGACCACAGGACGATGCTCGGGTGGTTCCTGTCGCGCTCGACCATGCGGGCCGCCCGGTCCCGCATGGCAGCTTCCCATCGGGCGTCGTCGGTCGGATTGTCCTGCCAGCCCACCTCACCGAAGCCGTGGGTCTCCACGTCGCACTCATCGATGACCCACAGGCCGAGTCGATCGGCAAGGTCAAGCAGCACCGGGTCGGGCGGGTAGTGCGACGTCCGGATCGCGTTGATGTTGCTGCGCTTCATGAGCGCGAGCTCCGATTCCACGACCGCAGGAGGCACGTGTCGGCCGAACTCGGGGTGATGCTCGTGGCGGTTGACCCCGCGCAGCTGGACGGGCGCGCCGTTCACGGTGAAGACGCCGTCCACGATGGCCACCGACCGAAAGCCGATGGCGATCTCGATGTTCTCCGCCGGCGTCGTGACGCGCAGCGTGTACAGCGTCGGCGACTCGGCCGACCATGGCGACGCGGCCGGGACCGCCACCGTCTCGCCCGGGGCCACGGTGCACCCGAGGTCCACCACCTCGACGCGGAGCTCGGTCGATCCGGTCTCCACCTCGACGCGCAAGGTTGCCGCTCCGTCGGTCCAGGCCGCGACGACGTGCACGTCCTCGATGCCACCGTCGGGTCGCTCGCGCAGGGTGACCGCGCGGATGATGCCGGGCAGCCACCAGCAGTCCTGGTCCTCCAGGTACGACGCGGCGCTGAACTGGTGGACCCGGACCACGAGCACGTTCTCCGCGGGCGCCGCCAGGAGCAGGTCTCCGACCTCGAAGTCGGTCGGCAGCCGGCTGCCACGGGTGGAACCGAGCAACACGCCGTTCAGCCAGACGTCCGCCGCGCCTTCCACGCCATCGAAGCGCAGGCGCGCCCGCGCTGGCGGATCCGTCAGCGTGAACCGCAACCGGTGGTCACCGACCGGATTCGCGTCGGGTGGATGCGGCGGATCGATCGGGAACGGGTAGCGCACGTTCGTATAGGCGGGGGCACCGTGCGGGCCGACCACGGTCGCGTCGTGGACCGGCATGACGAAACTGGACGGCACCGCGATCGTCCCCCACGCCGCGTCGTCGAATGTCGGGTCCTCCACGCCAGCCGGCGCCGATGCCGTCGTCGGCCACCAGTGGAACCGCCACATCCCGGACAGATCGATGACCCGCGCGTCGGTCGCGAACGTGGCCACAGCCGGGAGACCGCCGATCCCGGGTCCTGGGTCATCCAGCGACTGCGGCCGGTGGGGTCGCGCAGGTGCAGCCGGGGGTGTGCGGGCTCCATCGCGCAGGGTGACAGTCAACGGGTCGTCATCGGGCGCTGGCGCCGCGGAAGCGGACGGTCCGCAGCTGGAACGGTCGGAACGGGAGGGTGATGGCTGATCCAGCGGCGGTCAGCGTGCCAGGCAGCGCCCGCTCCAGCAGGTCGGTGCACTCGATCCGGGCCGCTGTCCCGTCGAACGCGACGGTCGTCGTCGCACGTCCCCCGCGCGCTTCGTACAGTCGAACGACGAGGTCTCCGCTGCCGTCCTCCGCGAGCTTGACGGTCTCGATGAGGACCGTCGGGTCGCTCGAGGTGACGATCGGCGCCAGTGCGGCACTGATGCGGACCGGTCGCATCGGACCAGCCAGGTCATATCCGAGCGCCACCGCTTCGCCGATCGACGCCGCTGGCTGGACCCGGAAGCGAAGGGTGTGGAGACCTCTGTCGCTGTCCGGGTCGGGGAAG
>JBKJHI010000255.1:0-5760 GCA_046599085.1 Candidatus Limnocylindrales bacterium | reverse complement strand
ACCGACTCGTCGTCGAGGGCCGAGACGAGCGGGGTGACGATGTCGCCCGTGGGCTCCAGGCTCGTGTCGAGCAGGATCACGACGGGCGCCGTCGCACGCCGGATGCCGATGTTGGTGGCGGCTCCATGGCCGAGCCGTTCGCTCGTCCACACCAGCTCGATGGGGAGCGCCGCGTCCTCATCGGCCGCCTCGATCGGCAGCAGCGCGACCGCCTGTGTCTCCGACGGACCGTCGGCCACCACGACCACGGTCGTGCCAGCGGGTGCGTGGGCGCGCAGGCCGGCCAGCGTCCGCTCGAGGTCCTCCTCCCAGTCCGTGGCGATGAGCACGATCGTCGCGAGGCCGGCAGCGGCGTCATCGAGTCGCGAGGGCACGTTCGCCGTTGTTCCGTAGCGGACCCGGCCGGCGTCAGCGACATCAGGCGGCGCGGCCGGCGTCAACCCGAAGTCGGTGCCGCGGTCCACGATCTTCCATCCGGCCGCCTCGATCGTCCCGCGCAGGCGATCGGCCTCCGCCCAGTCGTGGGTGGCGCGGGCCGCGGCGCGCTCGTGCGCCATCGAGAGGATGTCGTCGGGGATGAATTGACGCGTCATGCGGCCTCGTCGGACGGTGGGCCCCCATCGTACGGGAAGTCCCGTCTGCGCTGCCGCCGGGCGCCTTGATCTACGCGGTCGGGACGGTCGATCGCGAACGCCCGACCGATCGGCGCGTTCAGCCGCGGATGGATCGGATGAGGTCGTCGCGGTGCCGCGCGATCCAGGCATCATCGGCCGCGGCCCGCGAATCGCCGCCAGCTTCCGCCCAATCCCGGATCCACGCCGGGTTGCCGTCGGCGATCTCGGCGCGGATGTTGGCAGCGGAGTGCGTTCGTTCCTCGACCAGCACGTCGACAAGCGACACCGCCTCGTCCGGATCAAGCCCGTAGCCGCGGGCCAGGATGCCGAAGCGGGCGATCCCGTCGAGGTCGGCCGGATGCTGATCGCGCCGGGCCGGATCGCCCAGTGGTCCCCAGATCTCGCCGGCGATGGCCAGGTCCCACAGCGGGCGCCCTGGCGAGGCCATGGCGAAGTCGATGAGGGCCACCACCCGTCCCTCGCGAAACACGACGTTCTCCGGGAACAGGTCGTTGTGACAGATGACCGAGCCGCCGGTCGTCGGATCGCCCCACTGGGTCGACCAATCGTCGCAATCCGTGCGAAATGTGGCCGTCGCCTCGTGGAGCCGCCGGACAAGGGCGCCAAGGTCGGCCATCGCACGAGCGGTCATCGCCCAGGCGGGATAGGGCGGCAGGGGCACGTCGCCCTCGATCCAGGACAGGATCTCGCGCCCCTGCTCGTCGATGCCGAGGTAGCGCGGCGCACCATCGAAGCCGACCGCCTCCAGGTGCAGGAGCAGGTCGCGTACCGCCGCCGTGCCACTGCCGGCAGCACGACGGACGGTGTCGCCGATGCGGACCGGCGCGTAGCGTGGGTCCATGCCGCCGACAAGTGGCTGCTCCGTTGCCATCGGCGCATCCTGACGGATAGTCGTGCCCGTTGCCCGCCCCGAGGGCCTGGCGAATGCGCCGCAGCGACCCAGGCGCGCACCCAGCGTGGCCTGTGGCGCGTATCCTCGCGCCATGCAGACACTCGACGTGATGCGCTACGGCCACCAGGAAGTCACCGCGGTGATCGACGCGTATCGACCGGAGGACTGGTCGCGCATCGCGCTGGGCGTGTGGACGTCCAGGGACCTGCTCGGTCACCTCGGCGCCTTCGAGCAGCGGATCGCGGACCTGCTGGCCACGTTCGTCGGCGCACCGGTCGTGACCGATCTCCTGGACGCGGATCCCGGCACCTTCAACGACGACCAGGCCGCGGTGCGCGCTGACTGGCCCGCCGAGCGCGTCATCGATGAGTATCTGACCGCCCACGAACGGGTGATGGGACATGCCGCGGCGATCCCCGACGCGCGCTGGCGGGAGCTCGGCACGATCCCGTGGTATGGCGCCGATTACTCCCTCGACGACCTCATCGTCTACCAGATCTACGGCCACAAACGCGAACACGTCCCGCAGCTGTCCGCGGCGCTGGAACGCGAGGCCTGAGGGCGCTCCGGCCGACAGGCTTCGTCAGGCCGGATGACCGGGCGCGTGACCGGTCAGGAACCAGGTGGGCATGGGGCCCTTTCCCTTGACCTCGATGACGCCGCGCGGCTCGAACATGAACCGATCGCGCAGGCGGCGCTCCACGGCGCCAGTGACCTGGATCCGACCGGGGACGCTCAGTGATTCCATGCGACTTGCCACGTTGACGGTGTCGCCCCACACGTCGTAGATGAACCGCTTTGTCCCGATGACGCCGGCCACGATGGGTCCCGAGTGGATCCCGATCCGGAAACGCACGCCGAGCCTCGTCGCGGCCTCGATCGACGCGACGCGACCGGCAAGGTCGATGGCCATCGAGGCGACCCGGTCGGCGTGGTCGTCAGACACGTCCGGCGCGCCGCCGACGACCATGTACGCGTCGCCGATGGTCTTCACCTTTTCGAGCCCGTAGCCGCCCACGAGGTCGTCGAAGACCGTGAACACATCGTTGAGTACCGTGATCAGCTCCTCGGGAGACAGGTCGCTGGAGATCCGCGTGAATTCCACGATGTCCGCGAACATCAGGGTCACGTCATCGAACCTGTCGGCGATCATCGTCGCGCCCTGTCGCAGCCGATCCGCGATCGGGCGGGGCAGGATATTCAGCAGCAGTCGCTCGTTCTCGCGATGGACGATCTCCAGCTGCCGGGCCGCGGTGATGTCCGTCCCGTACACGTTGATGAACCCGAAGGCCGGGACGTCCACGGCCTTGAGCGAGTAGATCCGGCCGTCCGCATCGATCTCGACGACCCCGATCTCGCGATCGCGGACCTGGGCCAGCAGCGGCTCAAGGAGCGTGACGGAGAGCTGCTGACCGATGGCGCAGCCCACCGCCGCGATGATCGGTGCGCTGGCTGGGTTGGCATAGGCGAGCGTCCCGTCCCAGCGGAACCGGAAGACCGGATTGGGGTTCTGGTCCGGGAATTTGCCGATGGCCTTCGAGGCCGTGACGTCAGAGCCATAGATGTTGAGGAAGCCCAGGTCCGGGACGGCGACGACGAGGAGTTCATAGGTCTGCAGGCCAGCGTCCGTGTCCGTGGGCTGACCGGCCGCGGCTGCAGAGAGGAGTCGTTGCGTCAGCGCATCCGCCAGCGCCGTGCCCACCGTGGCCTGCCATGCCTCCAGGATCGGTGCGCTGGCAGGATTGGCATAGACCAGCGTCCCGTCGAGCAGGATCCGCAGGACCGGGTTCGGGTTTTCGTCCGGGAATCGCGCGACCACGGCCGCATCTCCCTCACTGAGCGCCACGAAGGGATGGTACGCCCCGCTGACCCGACACACGGGACTCCATCGTGGCGGCAGCGTACGATGAGAGCACACATCTCCCGTGCCGCGATCGCCTCGCCGGCTCGACGAGCGCTGATGTGACCCAGCCAACTGCACCGGGGGGCCTCGCACGTGCACCGATCCGTGATCCGAACCAGTCTGTCGGCCGCCTCGTGACCGCGAATGGCATCGCCCTGGCGACGAGCGGCCTGCGCAAGAGCTACGGCTCCCGGCTGGCGCTCGACGGCCTTGACCTGATGGTCCCGACCGGCGTCGTGTATGGCTTCCTCGGGCCGAACGGTGCGGGCAAGACAACGACGATGCGTGTGCTGACCGGCCTGATCCACCCGGACGGTGGCACCGTCGAGATGCTCGGGCGCCCGTTCACGCGGCGCGATCGCAAGCGCCTGTTCGACGTCGGAGCCCTCGTGGAATCGCCGGCGTTCTATCCGTACCTGTCCGGTCGCGAGAATCTGCGCATGCTGGCCGCCGCTGGGGCGCCCGGAGCCACCAGCCGGATCGACGGCATCCTCGACACGGTCGGGCTTACGGCGCGTGCCGGCGACGCGGTGTCGCGCTACTCCCTCGGGATGAAGCAGCGGCTCGGGATCGCCGGGGCGCTGCTCAACGACCCGCAACTCCTGCTCCTGGACGAGCCGGCCAACGGCCTCGACCCGGCCGGGATCGTCGCGATGCGCGACACCCTTCGCCATCTCGCCTCGCTGGGCAAGACGGTGTTCGTCTCGAGCCACCTCCTGCCGGAGGTCCAGCAGATGGCCGATATCGTGGGCATCATCGCCGCCGGCAAGCTCGTTCGCGAGGGACCGATCGGCGAATTGCTCGACGCCCAGGGCGTGGTCCGCGTCCGCGTCGCACATGCCGAGGTTCCTGCCGCGGCCGCCGCGCTGGCCCGGTTCGCGTCGTCCGAGCACGTCGCACCGAGCCCTGAGGGCAACGGCTGGATCACGGTCCACGTGGCGGCGTCTCGAGCCGCGGAGGTCAACCAGGTGCTGGCAGAAGCCGGGATCTACGCCGCCGGCCTGAGCGCCGGGAGCGATCTCGAGGAGCTGTTCCTGTCCCTGACCGACGGGGCGGCCTCCGCCGACCCCGATGGCCAGTTCGCGAAGGTGTCCCGCGCGTCATCACCCACGACGAGCACCGAGGACCCGTCATGAGGCTATTCGTCGCGAGCCTGCGCAAGTTGACGACGCGGCTCGCGAGCGTCCTCACCCTGGCGATCCTGGCCGGCCTCCTGGTGTTGATCGACCTCGCCGTCGCCGCGACGAGAGGCGGCAATGGGCCCGGAGCACAGGCTGCGATGGCGCTCATCACGTTCCCGACGGCATACAACCTGATCCTGGGCTTCCTGCTCGGCTTCGGCGGCCTGCTCGCCGTCACCTACGGCGCGGCGATCGCCGGTTCGGAATGGACCTGGGGCACGCTCAAGACGATCGTCGCGCGTGGTGAGAGCCGCAGCCGCTACCTGTTGGCGACGTTCGCGGCGATCAGCGTGCTGCTGATGGTCGGACTGCTCCTCGCCTTCCTCATCGGGGTCGTCGGGGCTGTCGTCGCCTCCTCGATCGCTGGGATCAGCCTGAGTGGCATCACCGACATGTCGGTGCTGGAGACCCTGCCCGCCGACTTCGTGCGGGGCTGGATCGCCATCACCATGACGGCCGCGATCGGCTTCACGGTGGCGACCCTCGCCAGGAGCCAGCTGGCCGGCATCGGCGTCGGTATCGGGCTCTACTTCGGGGAAGCGTTCGCCACGATCTTCCTGCCCGACATCGTCAAGTACGGGCCGTTCAACCTGTCGAATGCCGCGGTCGGCGCGGGCGGTGGCGGGTTCGGCGGCGGCGGCGGCGGGGGTGGGGGTGGCGGAGTCCTGACCGAGGCCATCCCGCCCGACACGGCCCTCGCCCTCGTCGTCGTGTGGCTCATCGGCTCGCTAGTCGTGGCCACGGTCTTCGCAGAACGGGCCGAGATCACCGGCTGACCCGGGCCGACCCAGTTCGTCGACCTTCGCCGCAGCCGGGGCGCCCATCTACATCGTCGGCAGTGACCCGCGTCGAGATCCGGTTCAGCGCCTCGCCCGAACCAGAAGGTGGATCCCCCGCCCCCCGACTCGATGAGGTGCCCTCGTGACCTACGCCACCGATCCCGCCGATCCCGCCGCTTCCTCCAACCCCGTCGCGATCGTCACTGGTGCCACTGGGGCGATCGGATCGGCCACGGCGCGCAGGCTGCGTGCCGCCGGGTGGCGTGTCGCGGTCATCGGCCGAGATCCAGGCCGCGTGAACGCGCTCGTCGACGAGCTCGGGCCGGGCGCTGCCGGATTCGTGGCCGACACGACCATCTCGTCCGAAGTC
>JBKJHI010000213.1:0-16174 GCA_046599085.1 Candidatus Limnocylindrales bacterium | reverse complement strand
GACCAGCGTCTCGTTGTCGTCGCCCTTGATGAACGCCTCGACCCGGTTGAACGCGATGTCGTCGTGGATCTGATGCGGCGGGCTCTTCATGAAGTAGCTCGACGGCGCAACGAGCGTGCCGCGCAGGCCGCGATCCAGGCCGAGCTTCAGGCAGCGGATCGCGTCGGTGATGACGCCCGCGCTGTTGGGGCTGTCCCAGACCTCGAGCTTCAGCTCTGCGTTGATCGGCACGTCGCCGAAGGTGGTGCCCTCCATCCGGATGTAGCACCACTTGCGGTCAAGGAGCCACGGCACGTGGTCGCTCGGGCCGACGTGGACGTCGTCCGGGTCCATCTCGTAGTCGAGCATCGAGGTGACCGCGTTGGTCTTGCTGATCTTCTTGGACTCGAGGCGCTCGCGCTCCAGCATGTTCAGGAAGTCGGTGTTGCCGCCGAAGTTCAGCTGGTAGGTCCGGTCGAGGCGGACGCCGCGATCCATGAAGAGGCGGGTCAGCACGCGGTGGCTGATGGTCGCGCCGACCTGGCTCTTGATGTTGTCGCCGATGACCGGCAACCCGGCCTCCGCGAATCGACGCTGCCAGTAGGCCTCACGGCCGATGAAGACGGGGATCGCGTTGACGAACGCGACGCCTGCCTTGAGGGCCTGCTCGACGTACCATTTGGTCGCCTCCTCGGAGCCGACCGGGAGGTACGACACCATGACGTCGACCTCGCGCTCCTTGAGGATGCCGACGATGTCGGCCGTCGGGCCGGGCGCCTTCTCGATGATCTGGCTGAGGTACTTGCCGAGCCCGTCGTGGGTCATGCCCCGCTCGACCGTGACGCCCATGTGGGGGACCTGCTGGAAGACGAACGTGTTGTTCGGCTTCTGGTAGATCGCCTCGGAGACGTCCTTGCCGACCTTGTTCTTGTCGATGTCGAAGGCGGCCACGAAGTCGATGTCGCGGACGTGGTAGCCGCCCAGATTGACGTGCATCAAGCCCGGGACGAAGTCGTCGTCCTTGGCGTCCTCGTAGTAGTAGCGGCCCTGGACGAGGCTGCTCGCGCAGTTGCCCACGCCGACGATCGCGACGCGGACCTTGCCGTCCCCGCGGCGGCCGGAGCCGGCCCACGTGTTCGACGGCGTCGCGCCGTTCTTGCTGCTGCCGTTGCTGCCGTTCTTGCTCACTGTGGTCTCCGTTGCTCCTTATCCGCCGATCGGCGGCGTGGCGTCCGAGGTGGACTGGTGCTTCGCTTGGCGGCGGACGTGGACGATCCGCTGGATGACGGTGATGGTGGCGCCGCTGGCGATGAGGGCCAGGGCGATGGTCAGGAAGGCGCGGCCCCGGATCATGTCGAGGAAGAGGCCGAACGGGAGGTCCAAGCCGAATCGGTACAGGAGGAACTCGGCGACGCCGCCGTTGAGGCCGGTCAGCAACAGCCCCACGCTGAGCACGATTAAGCGGACCTCGCGGGGCATGACCCCGATCGCCGCCATCCCTGTGCCGGTGGTGAATCCGAGGCCTTCGGACTTCGCCCGCGTGTAGCTGACCATGAACGCCGCACCCATCGCGGCGGCCGCCATGAACGCTCCTTCCGGGTACCCCGCGCCGAGGCAACCGGCGACGATCCCGAGGTACACGATCGCCTCGCCCCCGCGGTCGAAGACGCTGTCCATGAAAGCGCCGAGCGGGCCCGCCCTGCCGGTCGCCCGGGCGAGCGTGCCGTCGAACATGTCGAAGACGCCCCCGAGGAAGACGACGAGTCCGCCCACCAACCAGAGCTGCAGGCTGAGGAGGACGGCGCCCACGACGGTGATACCAAAGCCGATCAGGGTGAGCCCGTCCGGTGTGAGGCCGGCTCGGCCCATCGCCAGGGCGATCGGCTCGAACACGCCCTTGACCCGGTCGCGCGATTCGTTGGAGATGGTCAACTGGCGATCCCCAGGATCGCGCGTTCGCGGGCGGCGACCTCGCCGAACGCCTCCGGTCGCAGGGTGGCCACCGTCTCGCGGCCGACCCGGCGGGTCTCTACGAGCCCGGCGACCCGCAGCCGCTTCAGGTGGTGGCTGACAAGGGGCTGCGACAGGCCCACGTGCGCGATGAGGTCGGCCATGCTCGCTTCGCCCTGGGCCAGCCGACGCACGATGCGCAGCCGATTCACGTCGGCGAGCGCCTTGTGGAAGGCACGCAGGTCGCGCAGGTCCTCGGGCTGGATGACGATCGAGGCGATCGTGGATCGGAACCGGGCGGGGGTCGGCACGGGGACGGTCTCCCGGGAATCGTCGTATCAACGACGGTTGATATCAACGGACGTTGATGCTACGGACGGCGGCAGACCGTGTCAAGGGGTCCGCTCGGCCCGTCGGCGGCCTACGGCGCGGCGTCCGACCGCAGGAAGTCGATCGTCAGAGCCGCGCTCCAGGCGAAGTCCGCGGTGCCGTGGCCGGCGCCATCGAACGGATCGAAGTATTCGCGAAAGCCGGACAGCTCCACCAGCGCCAGGCTGCTGCGGCGGATCTCGTTGGCGAGCTCCGTGCGACCGTGCTGGCGCAGGCCCTGCCACAGGAGCCAGTTCGTGTTCAGCCACACGGGGCCGCGCCAGTAGCGCCGGCGATCGAAGCCGGGGTCTTGGACGCTGGTCGTCGGGACCACGTAATGGACGGGCTGCGCCGGGTGGAAGCAGGCGGACTCGAGGTCGTGGCAGATCCGGGCGACGATCTCGTCCGGGAGGAGTGGGTCCAGGAGGGGCAGGAAGGACACGATGGTGTGCTCGCGCTCCAGCGTCCCGGAGCTGACGTCCAGCGGGTCGAAGCGCCGAGCCTCGTCGTCCCACAGCGTCGCGACCAGCCCGGCCCCGATCCGCTCGGCGGCCTCACGGTGCGGCCCAGGATCCGCACCGACGATCTGTGCGATCTCCGCGAGCGCGACCGTCGACCACTGGTGGATGGCCGTGAACAGCGGCCCGATGACCACGAACTCGCCGTCCGCAAGGATGGCCTGGTCGTCGTACGCGAGGTCGCGATAGCGCGCGGCGAGGTGCACGAACGCGTCGTACGACGCATCGGTCGGGCGGTCCGCACGGTCGGCGTGCTGGAGATCCAGGCGCGTGTAGGTCGGGACGTGGCCGTCATCGGATGTGAGCCTCGCCAACAGCCGATCCCACAACGGCGAATCATCGAGGCCAGACTCCCACGGATGGAAGAGCGCCGGGAGCCCGCGACCGACGACGTCCCGCAGCGTGCCGAGGTACGCGTGCTGGGCGGCGAGCTTGGGGTAGAGGTGGCGGAGGAACGCCACCGATCCATCGACGTCGACCGCGTGGCGATGCATCGCCAGGGCTGCAGCGGCGTGGACCGGCGGCTGGGTGATCCCGGACGTGGCGACGCCGCGGGGCGCGGCTGACGACCGCTGCACGTCCCAGAAGTCCGGTCCAGGGAAATAGGCACCGGCGGGCACGCTCGGGTTGAACACGATGTGGGGCACCATGCCGTTCGACCACTGGGCGTCGAACAGCGTGACCAGTTCCTGGCGCGCCCGCGCCTCGTCGTACCACGACCGGCCCACGGCGATGAACGCCGAATCCCAGCTCCACTGGTGCGGGTAGAGCGACCGAGAGGGGACCGTGGAGGCCCCGATCCAGTTGCCGTCCAGGACGGCCTGTGCACCGGCGATCAGCGCCGAGGCGTCAGGTTCGCGGTCGTTCGCGTGCGGGCTATCCATGGCGGTCTCCTGCGTCGTTCACGGCGGCCGTGTGGGTTCGAGCCCGGGCGTCGCGGGAACAGGGTAGGCTCGCCGCGACGACATTGCCCATTCCGCTCGGAGCACTCGATGCCCAGCCCCATCCCGATCCCTGACCAGTTGACCGTGTATGGCGCGGCCTGGTGCGGCGACTGCCGCAACACCACCAGGGAGCTGGACCGCGCCGGGGTGGCGTACCGGTACGTTGACCTCGGGACGGATCACGCCGCCCAGGCACTCCTGGACGGCGCCGGATACCGCGCGATCCCGGTCGTCGTGACGACCGATGGCACGGTGCTGGTCGAGCCGACCTCCCGCCAGTTGGCGGCCGTCATCGAGGCCGGCGCGGCCTGAGGGGCGCCCGGGATCAGCCGGTCGCGCCGGTCGAGGCCTGACGGCGGCGCGGTGCGGCACCGGCCGAGCGCTTGCGCCGGACGACGAGCACGGACTTCTCGCCCGAGGCGTCGACGTCGATCACGGCGTCATCGAGAAGATCGGCGGCGCTGGACGCCACCAGGGTCGACACCTTGCCGTCATCGACCACGCGGTCGCCGGCTTCCGGGTTGCCCGCGAAGGTCAGGACGAGGCGCCCGGTGCGTCGGATGAAGCGCGGGATCGCGGTCGCCTCCAGGCCCTTGGCCCGGCGGACGTTCGAGAGATGTTCACTGGCCTGTGTCGTGAGTCGAAGCATGGGCTCTCCAGTCTGCGGCCAGGGTTGGCGAACATGGCGCCATAGCCGCGGTGCATATAGTAGCCTACTGGCTTGTATTTGACCACCCCTCGGCCGTTGACGCCCTCGCGGCCTACACTCGCGGCCATGATGGATCGCCGATCCGTGCTCATTCTCCTCGTGGTCTTCGGGGCCGGTGTCTTCCTCGCCGGGCTCGAGTTGATGATCACCGCGGTGGCCCTCCCATCGATCCTCGCTGACCTCGTGGACGCCAACGGGACGACCGCGTGGCTGGAACTGCGCAAGGCGTCCTGGATCGTCAACGGCTATCTGCTGGTCTACATCCTGGTGATGCCACTGGCCGGGCGCCTGGCGGACCTGTGGGGCGCTCGCCGGCTGTTCCTCGGCGCACTGGTCGTCTTCGCCGTCGGGTCCATCGTGGCGGGGGCGGCACAGGATCTGGACCAGCTGATCGGCTCACGTCTCCTCCAGGCGGCCGGCGGCGGCGTCCTCGTCCCCGTCGGGACGGCGGCCGCGGCGCATCTGTATGACGGGCACGCCCGGGCTCGAGCCCTGGGGGTCATCGGCGCACTGACGTTCCTCGGGATGGCCGCCGGCCCGTTCCTGGGTGCAGCGATCCTCGCGGCGTTCCATCCGGGTGAGGCGCTCATCGGGGCGGGGCTCGGCGATCCGCCGTGGCCGGCCGTCCTTGCCCCGGCCTGGCGCTGGATCTTCTACGTGAACGTCCCCGTCGCGTTCATCGCGATGGCGCTCGCCTGGGCCGCCTCCGATGGCTGGGAGACGCCTCGGCGCGGCGGGCGGGTCGATCTGCCCGGCGCGGCGCTGTTCGGTCTGGCGCTGGCGGCCGGCCTCGTCGCGCTGACCCTCCTGGGTACCGACGAGATCGCCGGCACCGACATCGATCCGAGCGTCGTGACGGCGGCCCTCTCCGTCACCGCCTTCATCGCCACGGTGCTCGCGATCGTCCGGGCGCTCCGCTCGAGCGACGCGTTCCTCGACGTCCGGCTCTTCCGCAGCATCCCGTTCAGTGCCGCGGCGGTCGTCTCGTTGCTGACCGGGTACGCCTTCGCGACGGCGATCATCGGCGCCGCGGTCTTCGTCGATCGCGTTCTGTACGGCGGCCCGGACGAGCAGCGGCTGGCGCTCGGTGCCCTCGCGGCGGCCACGGCTGGCGGCGCGCTGGCGGCGGGTCTTCTCGTGCGAGTGGCGGGTTACCGGATGGTGACCCTTGTGGGCCTGGCGCTGGCCGTCGTCGGGCTCGGAGCGATGGCCCAGTGGACGCCCGACACGACAGTCGAATCGGCCGCCGCGCACCTGGCCGTCTTCGGGCTCGGATTCGGGCTGTCGGTCACGCCGCGATCAGCGGCCGCGGTCGAGGCGGCGGGTCGAGCGGCGTTCGGTGTCGCGAGCTCGGTCGTGACCGTCGCCCGGATGATCGGCATGGCGATCGGGCTGGCCGTCCTGACGGCCTACGGCTCGACGACGATCGACGACCTGTCGGCGCGGATCGACCCGAACAGCGATTCCTACCTGGCGCTGATCCCGGAGGTCCTGCGCGGCCGGCCGTTCAAGGACCCACTCGTCGTCGGCGCGCTGGAGGCGTGGGCATCCCGCGAGGCGGCCGCGATCATGGTCGGGCTGTTCGTGGTGGCCGCCCTGGTCACCCTGGCGGCCGTGCCTGCGGCGCTCGCGCTCGGCGGTGGCGGGGGAAGGCGGAACGAGTCCGCCGACGGGACAGCGGACACGGCCGACGAGCGTATGCTCACCAGCGATGACCGCCCGGATCCAGGACCCGCCATCTGATCCGCCGGGTCACCGGACGCACCACGTCGAGGGCGAGCCGACCACCCGCAGCGGTCGCTTCCGGGACGCTGGCGACAGCCGGATCCGGCTGCATGCCGTCCGCGGCGACATCACCACGACCCTCGAGGGCCAGGCTGCTGTCGACCAGCTGCCGGTGCTGATGGCCGATCCGACTGCGGTCGTGTGGGTGGATCTGCATGCGCCCTCGGTCAGCGAGATGGAGGCGGTCGGCACGGCGGCGCACCTGCATCCGCTCATCGTCGAGGATGTCCTGGAGGGCGACCAGCGCGCAAAGATCGAGTCGACCGGCGGGGCTGTGCTCATCGTCCTGTTCACGCTCGAGCGTGACGCCGCAGGGGCGTTCGACGCTGTCGAGGTCCACATCGTGCTTGGCGAGCACTTCCTCCTGACGGTCCACGATGGGTCGTGGGACCCGTTCGCCTCCCACCACCTGCGCGCCGGCGTGGCCCCGGTCCTGCGCGTCGGCGCCGACCACCTCCTGTGGGCCATCAGCGATGACATCGTCGATCGGTACTTTCCCGTCCTCGATGCGATCGGCGACGAGATCGATGCGATCCAGGACGCCGTCATGGGGGGCTCCTCACCCGAGACGCTCGAGCGCCTGTTCGATCTGAAGCGCCAGCTCATCCGGATGCGCCGCGCCGCAAGCCCCACGCGCGAGGTCTTCAACCAGCTGACCGATCGCGATATGCCCCACATCGATCCCGCGGAGGTCATCTACCTGCGCGACGTCTACGACCACGTCATCCGTCTGACGGACGAGCTGGACACCTTCCGCGAGCTCGCCGCCGCCACGCTCGACGTCTACCTGACCCAGGTCAACAACGACCTGTCGCGGATCATGAAGCGGCTGACCGGCGTGACCGTCCTGCTGGCCGGTGTCGGTGCGATCGCCGGCCTGTTCGGGATGAGCGAGGCGCGCGTCGAGGCGGGTAGCTTCTGGCTGGTGACTGGTGGGATCATCGCGCTGGCCGGGGCGGCGGTCGCCGCCCTGCGGCGTGCCGGCTGGATCTAGCCGGGCGCCGGCCGGGTCTCGGTCAGCCGCAGACGACAGGCCTGGCCTTCGGCTGGGCTTCGTCGCGCGCGGCTCGATCGACCGAGATCGGCGTCGCGATGACCTGGGTCTTGCCGACGGTCCCCTTCGGACCCTCGGAGGTCTGTAGCCAGAGCTCCTCGGAGTCGGCGGCCAGCGGATCGTCCAGCGTCGTCTGGCCGCGTCGCACCTCGACGATCTCATACAGGTAGCGCAGGTCGTCGCTCGTCCAGACCTCGACGATCAGGCCGCGCTGGTCTCCGCCCTTCGTCTTGAGCAGCGGCAGGAACATGCCCGTCCGGGCGTGTCCGTACAGGTACGTCGCCTTGCCCTGACCCGGCTGGTGCAGGTCGGCGAGGTACATCGCGACGTTGCACGCCGGGTAGGCATCGGTGCCCTTGATCACTGGCAGGTCGATGTCGAGCGCGGCGATCCGCACACGCGTCGCAACGCCCTGTGGGATGGCACTGGTGGACGGCTCCGGCGTCGTCGTCGGCGGCGCCGATCCGATCGGCGGTAGCGTGATCAGGGGAGCGGCAGTGGGCGCGGGCGTGGGGCTAGCCGTCGCCGGTGGCACCGTGCCAGCGTGTCCTGCGTCCACCGGCGTCGTGTAGGAGAGCAGTCCGGCCGCCAGCAGGGTCACGCCGACCGCAGTCAGCAGAGAGGGCAGGATCCGGAGGCGGAAGGTGGTGGTCGGACCGGACATGGGACGGTCATCCTAGCGCTGGCCCCAGGGATGCGCTGTCGCCCGCTCGTACTGGTACCCTCCGCCGGTCATGTCGCCGCGCCTCGCCCTCCTCGCCGGCCTCCTCGCCGGGATCATCGCCGCCGCCGGCCTCCTTGGCGCGATCCTGGCGTTCGCGCCGGAGCCGGTCGTCGCCCCGACGCCGCTGCCGTCCGTGGCCATCGCGACGCCCACGCCGGGGCCGACGTCGATCGGTACGGTGGTGCCCTCAGCGTCCGCGGACCCATCGCCAGTGGCCACGGGCGGGCTGTTCGGTGTGGGGCTGCCGGCACCGCCCCTCGTCGTGCCGCAGGTCGGTGGCGGCACCCTCGACCTGGCCACGCTCCGCGGCACGCCGGTCTGGGTGAACTTCATGGGCACGTATTGCCCGCCATGCGTGGACGAGTTCCCGCTCATGAACGGATTTGCGGTGCGCTACGCGGAGGCGGGTCTCGTCGTCCTGGCCATCGACGTGCGCGAGGAGGAGGGCGTCGTGGCCGCCTTCGCACAGCGCCTTGGGGCGACGTTCCCGCTCGGCCTGGACCTGGATGGGTCGGCGGCCGACGAGTGGAAGGCTGGTGCCGCCCTGCCGATCCACTTCTGGATCGATGCCGACGGGATCGTGCGGGATGCAGCCTTGGGCGGCATCGGCCCAGACATCATGGCCCGCGGACTGCAGACGATCCTCCCCGAGGTGAACGTCACGATCGATCCGTGACCGAGACCCCGGTCGCGTCGGCGCCAGGGGATATCGCCGCCGCCATCGAGGCGCTCGTGACGGCTCCTGGGCCGCTCCTCGTCATCGCCGACTTCGATGGGACCCTGGCGCCAGGCCTGCGCGACCCAGCCCTCGCGGAGATCGATCCTGTGGCCCAGCGGGCGTTGCGTCGTCTCGTGCGCACCTCCGTCACCGCCGCTGGCCGGGTCGTACCGGTCGTGCTCACCGGACGGACCGTCGGCGACGTCGCTGCGCGTGTCCGCGTCGGTGGCATGGAGTATCTCGGCGATCATGGGCTGCAGGCCGCCTTCATGGTGCGAGGCGGACGCATCGCCACGCTTCGCGTGCACATGGACCCGGCCTTCGACCGCCAGCGCGATCCGGCCGAGCGACTGGCCAGTGGCGTTGCTGCAGCGCTGGGCTCCCCGCCGTGGCTGTTCGTCGAGCGGAAGGGCCCATCGGTGGCCTTCCACGTGCGCCAGGCCGAGGACGTTCCCGCGGCGCGCGCGGCCGTGTTGGCCGCCATCGCGACGGTGGAGGCGCGCGAGGGCCTGACCGATCACGGCCTCGCCCACTATCGCGGACGGTCGGTGGTGGATCTGCGGCCGGTCGCCGCGGGCGGCAAGCGCGAGGCCGTCGAACGCCTGCTGGCGCGCCATCGTCCGGGCGCCGCGGTCGTCCTCGGCGATGAGCTCAGTGATGTCGACGCCTTCGAGGCGGTCCTGGCCGCACGTGGATCCGGGCTCGTGGGTGTCACGGTCGCCGTGCACGGCTTGCGTGTCGCGGCCCCAGCCGAGCTGCTCGCCCGGGCTGATCTCGCGGTACTGTCGGCAAGGGCCGTGGGTCGGTTCCTCGGCGGGATCGCCGCGGCGCTCGGCGCTTAGGGGAGCGCGGCCCCGGAGGCGATCGCCCTGGCCGCGTCGCCGACAGCATCGAGCAGCAGGCCCGGGAACAGCCCGAGGACGACGGTCAGCACCGTGGCCACGGCGAGTCCGGTCCACAGCAGCCGGCCGTGCTGGAGCGGTTCCGCATCGGTCGCGGGCTCGCGCATGAACATGTAGACGCCGACTCGCAGGTAGTAGAACGCGGCGGCAGCCGCATTGAGCACGACGATGACGGCAAGCACGGTCAGGGCGCCACCGGCCTGGACCGCGGCCACGATGATGTAGGCCTTGGCCCAGAACCCAGCGAGCGGCGGGATGCCGGTCAGGGACAGCAGGAACAGCAGCATCAGGATGCCCAGGATCGGCTCTCGGCGGCCGAGTCCGGCGAAGCTGCTCAGGGCCGATGTGACGCCGGTGCGCTTCTGCAGCGCGGCCACGACGGCGAAGGCGCCAAGGTTCATGAATGAGTACGCGGCCCCGTAGTAGAGCAGACCCTCGAGCCCCTGGAGCTCGCCGGCGGCATAGGCGGCCAGGCCGACCAGCATGTAGCCGGTGTGCGCGATCGAGGAGTAGGCGAGCATCCGTTTGACGTTGTCCTGGGTCAGGGCCACGAGGTTGCCGAGCGTCATCGTCATCGCGGCCAGCACGATCATCACTGGCAGCCAGGAGTCGGCCAGCGGCCCAAGCGCCTCGACGAACAGCCGCAGGATGAGCGCGAAGGCGCCCACCTTCGGACCGACCGACAGGTAGCCGGTGATCGGTGTCGGTGAGCCCTGGTACGCGTCCGGCGTCCAGTAGTGGAACGGGACGGCTGCGATCTTGAAGGCGACCCCGGTCGTGAGGAATGCGAGCCCCATCGCGAGACCCGCCGAGAGCGGCGCCGTGCCGGCCACGATGGCTGACAGCGCCTCGGCGACGCCGGCCACGCTGGTCGTGCCGGTCAGGCCCCACACGAAGGCCAGGCCGAACAGGAAGATGGCCGAGCTGAACGAGCCCAGGAGGAAGTACTTGATCGCGCCCTCGGTCGAGTAGCCGTCCGTCTTGTGGTAACCGGCGAGCATGTAGCCCGGGAGCACCATCAGCTCAAGGCCGAGGAACAGCAGCAGCAGATCGGTCGAGGCGGCCAGGATCATCGCGCCGCACATCGCGAACACGAGCACGATCGCAAACTCCGCGATCGGCAGCGAGCGCGGGAGCAGGTAGTCGGGCGCGAACATGATGGACAGCGCGACGATCGCCACGAAGAGCACGTCGAGGAACGTCGTCAGCGCATCGACCGTGTAGGCGCCACCGAACGCGGTGGCCCCCGTGCCGCCGACGACGAACACGAGCGCGGCGGTTGCCGCGAGGCCCAGCAGCGCGGTTCCGATCGCGACGGTGGAGCGGCCGGGCCAGATGAGGTCGACGATGAGGATCGCGACCGCGGTCAGGATCGCGGCGACGAGCGGGGCGATGACGGTCAGGTCGGCGAAACTCAATGTGCCGCCCCACCTTCCGATGCGCTCGCGACGGCGCGGGCGGCGCGGCTGCCGCCGGTCGCCAGGGCCCAGCCGGTGCGCGCCACGATGCCGACGGCGACGAGTCCGAGCGCCACCGCCACGACGATCGGATCGATCGCGATGGCGACCCCGCCGGCGCCGGCATCGACCGTCGCCTTGACCGTGCCCTCGACGAGGTGCAGGAGGAGCCCGGGCTGGACGCCGAACACCACGATGAGCGTGGCCAGCGGCACGAGGGTCAGGATCTCGATCGGCTCCATGTCGGTCAGGTGGTCCCCGAGGCCCTTGAGGAACTCGGACACCTCGCCGAACACGAGTCGCCCGTACATGTACAGCAGGTATCCGGCGGCCAGGATCATCACGAACGTGGCGACCGCCGCCGCGGCCGGGCTGACCGCGAACGTGCCGACCAGCGTCAGGAACTCCCCGACGAAGCCGGACAGACCGGGCAGTCCACCCGAGGCGAAGACGAAGAAGCCGAACGTGGCGGCCCAGACCGGTGTGCGCCCCGCGAGGCCGGAGATCTTGGCGATCGTCCGGTCATGGGTCCGCTCGTAGATGATGCCGACGAGCAGGAACAGCCCGCCCGTGATCAGGCCGTGGTTGATCATCTGGAGGATCGCACCCTGGACGCCCTGCTCGGTGAACACGAAGATGCCGAGCGTGACGAAGCCCATGTGGCTGACCGAGGAGTACGCCACGAGGCGTTTGAGGTCGGGCTGGACGAGCGCCACGATCGCGCCGTAGATGATCGCGATGAGTGACAGCCCGATGATCACCGGCGCGAAGGTCGCGGCGGCATCCGGGTAGAGCGGCAGCGCGAAACGGATGAAGCCGTACGCCCCGAGCTTGAGCATGACCCCGGCCAGGATCACCGAACCGGCCGTCGGCGCCTCCGTGTGGGCATCGGGCAGCCATGTGTGGAACGGGAACATCGGGACCTTGATGGCGAACGCCAGGAAGAAGGCGAGGAACGCCCCCACCTGCAGCGCGGCCGCAAAGCCCGCCGTCTCGGCGTACCGGCGCAGCTCGATGAAGTCGAACGCACCGACCCACGAGCCGCCCCGGGCCTCCTGGAACGCGAACGCCGTGGCCAGGATCGCGACAAGCATGAGCAGCGAGCCGACGAGCGTGTACAGGACGAACTTGATCGTGGCGTAGATCCGGTTGGCGCCGCCCCAGATCCCGATGATCAGGTACATCGGGACGAGCACGATCTCCCAGAAGATGTAGAAGAGGAACGTGTCGAGGGCGAGGAACACGCCGATCATCCCGACCTCGAGGATCAGGAAGGAGATCATGTACTCCTTGATCCGGGTGGTGATCGGCTTGAAGCTCGCCAGGATGCAGATCCACGACAGCGTCGTGGTCAGGACCACGAGCGCGGCGGACAGGCCGTCCACGCCGAGCTTGTACTGGATGCCGAAGGCAGGGATCCAGTCGATCGCGACGACGTACTGGAACTCTGCGTCGCCGGTCCGCCCCGGCAGGTAGCCGATGAGCAGCAGCAGGCTCACGACCCAGGTCAGCAGCGCGAACCCGAGGGCCACGACGCGTGTCGCGCTCGTGGGCAGGATCGCCACCGCGATGGCGCCGAGGAGCGGCAGGAACACGACGACCGAGAGGATCGGGAAGCTGTTCACGTCGATCACCGGCCGCTCCCGGCCAGTGCCAGGTACGCGCCGACCATGACGATCAGCCCGATGGCGATGCCCAGCGCGTAGTTCTGGACGTGTCCCGTCTGGACGCGCCGCAGGCCGGTCCCGGTATCCACGGTGCGCCCGCCGATCGCGTTGACCGTGCCGTCGATGACCTCACGGTCGAACCACCACATGGCGTGCGCGACGCGGCCGCCGATCTTGATGAACAGCAGGTCGTTCACTTCGTCGAACCACCACTTGTTGAGCGAGGCGCGGTACAGGAACGGGACTCTGGCCGCGATCTCCCGGACGCGCTCCGGGCGGGCGCCCAGGTGCAGGCCGCCGATCTCGGCGCCGAAGTAGCGCCAGGCGATGGCGATGCCCAACGAGGCCACCGCAACGCTGGCGAGGATCAGCATGCCGTCGATGCCGAAGAGCTGGTAGGCGGCCTCCTTGTGGCCGAGCAGCACGACGCCCTCGTGGAAGATGGGCTCCAGCCAGTGGTGGATGGTGCTCGAGCCGAGCGGCAGCCCGATGGCCATACCAAGCAGCACGGACGGGATCGCCAGCAGGATCAACGGGACGGTCATGACCCGCGGCGAATCGTGGATCTTGTCCCAGATGGCGGCCGGACCACGGAACTCGCCCCAGAACGTCATGCCGATGAGGCGGAACATGTAGAACGCGGTCATGCCGGCCACGATCAAGCCGACCGCCCAGACCCACTCGAAGTGCAGCTTGAAGGCCTCGCCCAGGATCTCGTCCTTGGAGAAGAAACCGGCCAGCGGCGGGATGCCGGCGATGGCGATCGAGCCGATGAGCATGGTCGCGTAGGTGATCGGGATCTTCCGGCGCAGGCCGCCCATCCGGCGCATGTCCTGCTCCTCGTGGACCGCATGGATCACCGAGCCCGAGCCCAGGAACAGCAGGCCCTTGAAGAATCCATGGGTCATGAGGTGGAAGATCGCAGCCGTGTAGGCGCCCACGCCGAGCGCCGCGAACATGTAGCCGAGCTGGCTCAGGGTCGAGTAGGCCAGGACGCGCTTGATGTCGGTCTGGGTCATCGCGATCGACGCGGCAAGGATGGCCGTGAAGATGCCGATCGCAGCGACGATGACCATGGCGTCCGGCGCCGAGGCGAAGAGCGGATTCGCGCGCGCCACGAGGTAGACGCCGGCGTTGACCATCGTGGCGGCATGGATCAGGGCGGACACCGGGGTCGGGCCCTCCATCGCATCCGGGAGCCACACGTGCAACGGGAACTGGGCGCTCTTGCCCATCGCGCCGGCGAACAGCAGCAGGGCCACCGCGAACAGCGGGACCGGGTTCGCGTCGCCCGCATGCAGGAGCGTCTCGATCGATGTGCGGATGTTCAGCGTCGCCTCGCCGGCGGCTCCCGTGTTGATGAAGATCGCCATGATCCCGAGGGCGAATCCGACGTCGCCGACGCGGTTGACGATGAATGCCTTTTTGGCGGCCAGCATCGCCGAGCGCTTGCGGTACCAGAAGCCGATGAGCAGGTAGCTCGACAGACCGACCAGCTCCCAGGCCACGAACACGACGAGCCAGTTATCCGACAGGACCAGCAGCAGCATGCTGAACATGAACAGGTTGAGGTACGCGAAGAACCGCCAGTACCCTGGGTCGTGGCTCATGTAACCGATCGAATAGACATGCACCAGCAGGCCGATCGTCGTGACCACGATCAGAAGAGCAGCCGTCAATGCATCGATATGCAGGCCGACGTCAACGACGAACTCGCCTGCCGGGATCCACGTGAACAGGGGGACGATGTAGCCGTGGACCGCTTCCTCGCCCTCGCCGGCGATGATCGGGGCGGCCCCGGTCAGGACCTGCACGACGAGGCCCATGGCGATCAGCCAGACCGCTCCGATGGCCAGGACCGGGATCCAGTGGGCCTGCTTGTGCAGCCGCCGACCGATGAGGGCCGTGATGGCGAACCCGGCGATCGGCAGGACGAGCAGCAGTGGGGCGAGGCTCTCCAGGCCGGTCATCGCGGCCTCATGCCTTCATCGCGTCGTATTCGTCCACGAGCGGCGTGCGCTTGTTGCGGTAGATCGCGATGACGATGGCCAGGCCGACCGTCGCTTCCGCGGCGGCGACGGCCATGACCATGAGCGCGATGATCGAGCCGACGCTGACGCCCTCCGGCGTCGTGCCGAACGCGCCGAATGCCGCGAAGGCGACGATGCTCAGATTGACCGCGTTGAGCATCAGCTCGATCGACATGAGCATGCTGATCGCGTTGCGCCGCGCCAGGAACCCGAACGAGCCGATGGCGAACAGGATCCCGGACAGGATCAGGTAGGCATCCAGGCTGTCGCTCACGAGGGACCACCGGGTTCGCGTTTCGCCAGGAAGACGCCACCGACGACCGCCGCAAGCAGGAGGACGCTGACGACCTCGAACGGCAGGATGAAGTCGGCGAACAACGTGGTGGCGAGATCGGTCGTGGCGAGCCGGATCCGTGTCGGGATCTCGCCCCACTCGGTCGAGGAGACCGCGAGCGCGATGAGCACGGCGATGACCACCGCGGCGATCGCCGCAGGTCCGGCCTGCGTCTGGAAGACGAGGCGTGCCGGCGCGTCCTTGGTCTGGGTCAGCATGATGGCGAACAGGATCAGCACGCTGATCGCACCGATGTAGACGATGACCTGCGCGGCGGCGATGAGCGGCGAGCCGATGATCACGTAGATGCCGGCCAGGGCGCCGAAGCACACGATCATCGCCAGGCCGCAGCGGATGATGTCGCGCATCGTGACGACCAGCAGGCCTGAGCCGATCATGATCGCGGCGAAGATCCAGAACAGCGCGTCCGCCCAGTCCTGGCCGAAGAAGACCAGCATGAGCACGGCGATGCCCAGGACCGCCCCCATCAGGGCGAGGCCGAAGAGCGCGGGCAGGATCTGTCGCAGCACGGTGTCGCGCTACTCGTGCCCGCCAGGCCCCAGCGCGGCGACGGCCCCGTGGCCGTTCCCGTTCGCGTGGCCGTGGGCATGGCCGTTGTGGTCGCCACCGCCGGCAGCGATGCCGCCGAGCGCTGCGGGCAGGACGGGGAGCATCCGCGAGGTATCCACCAGGCGACCCTCCGCGGCGGCGCGGGTCGCCCAGTCCACCTCGCGGCGGATGTACGTGACCTCGGTCTCACGATCGATGGCGGCGAGCGCCATCAGATCGATCACCGGATCCTGCCGGCCGGTATGGGCCAGCTCGATGTCGGCGCCGTCGCGTAGCGCGTCGTACGGGCAGGCATCCACGCAGATCCCGCACAGGATGCAGCGGCTCTCGTCCACCTCGAACTTCTCGAGGATGCGCGGCTTGGGCATGAGCGCGCCGGTCGGGCACGTCTCGGCGCACCGTCCGCACGACACGCACGGCGTATCGTTGAGGCTCATGTCCAGCGGCGTCGTGACCAGCGTGTC
>JBKJHI010000077.1:0-2507 GCA_046599085.1 Candidatus Limnocylindrales bacterium | reverse complement strand
CGCTGGCGATCTCTCGATCGATCCGCTGCCGGCGCCGAGGCGACGACGCAGAGGGCTGACTGCTGTCGGGCGACTCCGGCTCCTCGGCCGGCGGCGCGGGCGACGCTATCCTTGGCCCATGCGCTTCACGACGACCCTGCGGCTCGAGGGCAAGACCGCGACCGGCATCCAGGTCCCATCCGAGGTGGTCCAGGCACTCGGCCAGGGCAAGCGCCCGCCTGTGCGCGTGACCATCGGGGCGTACACATACCGCTCGACGATCGCGGCATTCGGCGACATCTACATGCTCCCGGTCGCGGCCGAACACCGGACCGCTGCGGGCATCCAGGCCGGCGACGAGATCGACGTCGACCTGGAGCTCGATACCGCGCCACGCGAGGTCACACCACCCGCCGACTTCGCGGCCGCGCTGGGCGCAGAACCGGTGGCGCAGGCAACCTTCGATGGTCTCTCCAACAGCAACAGGAAGTGGCACGTGCTCAACATCGAGGGCGCCAAGTCGCCCGAAACCCGGCAGCGCCGGATCGAGAAGTCGATCGCCGTTCTGCGCGAAGGCCGGGCTCGATGAAGATCGGTGCGATCCTCCCGCAGGGCTGGACGGGCGAATACGACGGCTGGACGACGACCGACGCCTGGCGCCGAACGACCGAGGTCGCTCAGCAGGCCGAGCGCCTTGGCTTCGAATCGATCTGGCTGTTCGACCATGTGCACACGGTCCCCCGCCCGACCGACGAGATCACGTTCGAGTCGTTCACCTCGCTGGCCGCCCTGGCGGCGATGACCTCGCGCGTGCGCCTGGGCCACATCGTCATCTGCACCGCCTTCCGGAACCCGGCGCTCACGGCGAAGATGATCTCGACGATGGATGCGATCAGCGGCGGCCGGATGGATCTGGGGATCGGGGCCGGCTGGAAGCGCGATGAGTGGCTGGCCTACGGCTACGGATTCCCCGACACGAAGGCTCGGCTCGGGCGCTTGCGCGACGATCTCGAGGTCATCACTCGGATGCTGGCCGGGGACAAGCACGACCACGCCACGTTCGAGGGCGAGTACTCCCAGGTCCGCGACGCCATCAACGTGCCCAAGCCGATCCAGCAGCCACGGGTACCGATCATGGTCGGTGGCAACGGGCCTGAGGTGACGTGGCGGCTGGCGGCTCGATTCGCGGACGAGCTCAATCTCGATGGGCTGACCCCGGCCAATGTCGCCGATGCGTTGCCGGTCGTGGCCAGCCGATGCGAGGAAGTCCAGCGCGATCCGGCCAACCTGGCGATCTCCGTCCACATCTGGTGGGAAGACATCAAGGTCGCCGGCCAGGAACGGGTCGATCTTCTGGCGGCCTACCGCGAGGTGGGTGTCAGCCGGGTGATGGCCCTCGCCCGCGATTCGGCGGTTTCGGACGACGCGTTCGAGTCGCTCGCCGCGGACGCCAGGGTTGCCGGGGTCGAGCTGGCCTGAGTCGGCTCGCGGTTGCGCGGCGGCCGGTCAGCCGGTCCGTGCCTCGCCGGTCCGGCGGGTCGGTGGCTCCCGCGGGTCCGTGCCTCGCCGGTCCGGCGGCCGCACGGGTCCGTGCCTCGCCGCAGCTGTGCCTCGCTGCAGCTGTGCTGGAACGTGTCGGATAGAAGTACCACTTCTACGGAAACGCACGTCGGGTCGCCTGGGTCGCCCGCAGGCGCGTATTCGGTGCTGCGTAGAACTACCACTTCTATCTGGACTGGAATCGCCCACGTAGCGGCGGATCTGGGCCACGCGACGCCAGCCGGTCCGACTTCGTAGAACTACCAGTTCTATTTGAAGGGAAGCGGCCGGATCACGGGCCTCACGCGGCCGGATCGGTCAAGTCCCGGGACGTGGTGTAACAGCGGACGCTGGTCATCATCACGACGACATCGGTTCAGCTGGCGATGAGTAGCCCTGGGGGCACCTCCTCGGTCGATGGCGGGTTGTCGATGAGGGCCATCGACTCGGCGCTGAAGTAGTTCCGCCCGACGGCCCATTCGTCGTCCTGCTCGGCGAGAAGCATCCCGACCAGCCGGAGCAGACTGCGCCGGGTCGGGAAGATGCCCACGACATCGGTCCGCCGGCGGATCTCCTTGTTGAGCCGCTCCTGCGGGTTGGTCGAGCGGATCTGGCGGCGATGGGCCGAAGGGAAGGTGAAGTGGGCGAGGAGGTCGTCCTCGGCCCGTTCGAGCAGCTCGGCGACCTTGACGAAGCGCGGCCGGAGACCATCGGCCACGCGCCGCAGCTGGGCTCGCGCACTGGCCTCGTCGGGCTGTTCGAAGATCGAGCGGATGGCACTCGCGACCATGCCCTGGGCGGCCTTGGCCACGAGCCCCAGGGCATTCCGGGTGGCGTGCACCCGACAGCGTTGCCAGGCGGCGCCCAGGAAGGTGGCCTCGACCGCGGCGACGAGGCCCGGCTGGGCATCGCTGATGACCAGCCGGACCCCGACCAGGCCGCGGGCGGTCAGCGAGCGCAGGAACGGCAGCCAGTGGACACCCTCGTCG
>JBKJHI010000003.1:0-62239 GCA_046599085.1 Candidatus Limnocylindrales bacterium | reverse complement strand
TGGGCCTGGGGGCCGAGGCGTGCTGGGATGCCGAGGCGTGCTGGTGCCGAGGCGGATCGCCGGGGCCGAGGCGGATCGCCGGGTCGTGCCGAGGGGCCGGGGGGCCGAGCCGTGGGCCGGGGGGCCGAGGCGTGCTGGGGTACCGAGGCGGATCGCCGGGTCGCGCCGGGAACTGGGCGCCGGGAACTGGGCGCCGAGAAGCGCCGAGGAAACGCCGAGGACAGCGAACGACCCGCCTCAGGCCGTGCACCCGGTGCACGAACGAAGCGGGTCGTCGATCAGGAACAGGGCGAAACGCCCCGCCGGAGTGGGGCGTTCCGCCGCCGCCGGCGTAGGGCGCCGAGAAGCGCCGAGGCCGCCGCCGGCGTAGGGCGGCGTCGCCCCGCCAGAACGCGACTACATCGCGGCGAAGGTCTCCACGACCTGGATCGTGGAGCCGCCGCCGAGCACCGGGCACTCCTTGGCGAGCGCGACGGCCGCATCGATGGAGTCGGCCGAAATGATCGAGTAGCCGGACGGGCCACTCGCGTCGTCGCTGACCGAGCCGTCGCCGGCGATGTGCTTCGTGCGCGAGGCGGGGTTGCCGCCGTCGACGAGGGCGGGTCCGAGCTTCGTGAACCAATCGGTCCACGCCTGCATGACCTCGGCCTGGGCCGTTTCGGTCTCCGGCATCGAGCCGCCGTGGTAGACGAGCAGATAGTTCGCCATCGATCGGGTCCTCCGTAGTGCGGCAGGCCTGGTGTCTGCCGTCATGAGCACGACGAACGACGATCCGCCAAATCGACACCGAAACGACCGATTCGTTTGAATCGGGCGTCAGGGCTCGCGAGGAACGGCCTTCTTGCGAGCCTCGAAGCCGAGGGCGCGTGCCTGTCGAACGGTGAGTGGCTCCAATCGATGCCAGGTGAACGCCGTGGCGATCGCCTCCCAGACGGCCGGCAGCTCCCAGTAGGCGCTGTGCGACTTCGGGAAGTCCTTGCCGGAATGGACCCGCAGGTCCACGACACTCGCCAGGCCGTCCGTGCGCCGGAACAGCGGCTCGGCCAGGAAGGACAGGAAGTCGCGCGTGTCGTAGACGTTCAGCCACGAGACCGGAAGGTACGGCGGCCGCGCCTCGTCATACGGCATGGACGGGATCGCGTCGAACGCGTAGAGCAACGGGGCCTGGGAGCCGACCGTGACGCACGCATCGATCGGCGCATCGCGCCACTCCCCGAGCAGATCGATGAGCGCGATCCCGCCGAGCGACAGGGCGACCGGCAGCACCGGCGCGCCATCGGCGGCATCGACGGCTTTCTCCAGTTCCTCGCGCAGGATCGCGTGGATGCTCGCACGATGCCGGTGATAGCCGATCACGTCGCTGAGCATCTGGGCGCCGATGATGTCGATCAGGGTGTCGCGCCGCGGCTCGAAGTAGTTCGTGACCAGCTTCATGACGGCGTCGCGCCGGATGCCGGCGGCGAGCGTGGGGATGGCCAGGGACGGCGGCCTCGAGACGCGGTACATCGCCTTGCGCCAATCGCCGAGGCGCAGACCGGATCGACGCCGCCATTCCGGCGCGACCACCCTGACGTCCCAGCCGCGGTCGCGGACCTGGTCCTGGATCCGCGAGACGTTGCGCGACAACCCATCGGACGTCTCGGCGGCACCGTGCACGAAGAACAGGATCCCGCGCGGTGGTGGCGGCGCGGTGCGGGGGGACGTCGGCGCTCGGGTGGACATGGCCGCAACGATGGAGGTGCGTCCGGTCGCTGGTCAAGTCAGCGCGACTACCCGATCCAGTCCACCCACTGCTCGCTGCGCGGACGACCCATCGCGCGAAGGTAGACGTCGAGCCTGCCGTACACGATGACGAGCGCCTCGACCCACGTATGGACGATGCCGCGTATCGGCAGGACATACCCGCCGCCGTGATCGATGCGCGTGTCACGGAACACGTCATCCGAGATCGACTCGAGTACCGCTTCGAACGCGGCGTCGAGCTCAGTGAAGCGCCGGGTCAGCCGCTCGACGCCGCCGTGGCCCTCCCACAGCGGCTCGACGAGGGCCCATGTCATGACCTCGGTCCGCAGGCATTCGATGTAGGACTGCTGGGTGGCGGCCAGTTGCTCGAGCACCGCCCCGATGGTCGGGTTGCCGGGCAGCGCGAACGACAGCTCCTCGTCAGTCAACGTGGCGAGCAACTCGGCTCGAAGCGTCGCCGTCAGCCGCACGAAACGGATGGCGGACGCTGGCGTCTCAGGCATCGATGCGCTCCAGCGCCGGATCGCCCGTCATCGCCGGATCGCCCGACGGCGCCGTGGGCGCCGCTGCTCCGACGCAGACAGGGGACTCCTCCGCATCACCGCCCCTTCGTGCCCGCTTTCGTTCGATCCTTGATGACCTGGCCGGCCGCGAGCTTGCCCGGCGCGCCCATGACGCAGCCCCCCGGATGCGTGCCCGAGCCGCACTGGTAGTAGCCGTCGATCGGGGTGCGGTACTGCGACCAGCCCGGCGCGGGCCGGAAGAAGAACATCTGCGGCGCCAGGAACTCCCCGGCGAAGATGTTGCCCTCGGAGAGACCCACCGTCCGCTCGATGTGCAGCGGCGTGACGACCTCCCGCTGGAGCACGAGGTCGCCGAAGCCCGGGAAGAACGACTCGAGCGTCCGCTGCACGGTGTCGCCCAGATTCTCCTTCTCGGCGTCCCAGTCGCTCTCGCGCAGCTTGTACGGCGTGTACTGGATGAAGCACGACAGGACGTGCTTGCCGGGAGGCGCCATGTCGGCATCGATCGTCGACTGGATGGCCATATCGATGTATGGCCGGGACGAATACCAGCCGTACTTCGCCTCGTCGAAGGCGCGCTCGAGGTAGTCCATCGACGGGCCGATGTTCGTGAAACCGCGAAAGTGGTCGGGCTTCTGGCCGAGCGCCGGGAAATGCGGCAGACCGTCAAGCGCGAAGTTGACCTTGGACGAGGTCCCCTGGAATCGGAAGCGCTGGATGTTCTCGACCAGGTCGTCGGGCAGCTCGCGCGGCTCGACGAGCTCGAGGAAGGTCCGCCGCGGATCGAGCGAGGAGACGACGGTGTCGGCGTAGAACTCCGTGCCGTCATCCAGGGCCACACCGGTCGCCCGGCCATCCCTGGTGATCACGGCGGCGACCGGTGCCTCGAGGCGGATCTCCGCTCCGAACGACTCGGCCGCGCGTGCGAGCACCTGCGTGAAGCCGCCGTTGCCGCCCTTGTGAAAGGCCCACGAACCGAACTCGCCGTCGTGCTCGCCGAGCGAGTGATACAGCAGCACGAGCCCGGAGCCCTGTGAGCGTGGCCCCACCTTGGTCCCGATGATCGACGAGCTGGAGAGGTACCCCTTGAGGAGGTCCGACTCGAAGTAGTCGTCGAGGAAGTCGGCCGCGCTGCCGGTCATCAGCCGGATCGCGTTGTGCAGGACGCGCTTGTCCATCTTCTTGAACCGGTTGCCCAGACGGGCCAGCGCGATGAGCTCCTCGGGGTCGTCACTGAAGATGTCCGGCGGGACCTGGTCCAGCAGCGGCTTGATCGCCTGACAGACCATCTCCATATCGTGGCTGTACTGGTCGTAGGCATCCGCGTCGTGCTTGGAGTGGCGGGCGATCTCCTTGAGGTTCTGCCCGTGGTCCTGGGTGAGGAGCAGGTAGTCGCCATCCTCGCCGGGCGCGAACGATGTGGACATCAGCAGCGGCATGAACCCGTGCTTGGTCAGCTCCAGCTCGTGGATGATGTCCGGCCGCAACAGGCTCAGGGCGTACGAGAACGTCGTGAAGTGGAAGCCGGGTCGCAGCTCTTCCGTGATCGCGGCCCCCCCGACGAGATGGCGGCGCTCCAGGATCAGGACCTTCAGGCCGGACTTCGCGAGATAGGCGCCGTTGACCAGGCCGTTGTGGCCGCCACCGACGATGATCGCGTCGTAGGTACGGTCGGCACGGGACGTCGCCCTGCCACTGGACGGTGCCTTCGAGGTCGCCTTCACGGACGCCTTCGACGGCTTGGCGGACTTCTTCGGGGCGGTCATCGTCATGTCAGGCCGTCTTTCGCGCTGGGTTGTAGAGCGGCAGCCGGGCGACGTGCGCGGCGACCTGCTCGTAATGATGGTCGACGGTGAACTCCAGGTGGACCTTGGTCCCCGTCGCCGCGAGATCCGGGCGCACCCTGGCCAGCGCGATGTGGCGCTGGAGCATCGGGGAGTACATGAAGCTCGTGGCGTAGCCGACGCGCTGGTAGTCGTCGTCGTAGAGCATCCAGTCCTCGACCACGGGGCTGTGATCCTTGGGCGGGATCAGCCCGGCCTCGTTGTAGACCCGATCGTAGTCCTGCCAGTCCACGATGAGGCCGCGCATCATCCAGCGAGACGTCTTGTCGGCGATCTCGCGCTCGAGGGCCTTGCGGCCGATGAAGGCGCGATCGTCCGTCTTGAGATCCTTGAACATCCAGTTCCAGCCGAGCTCGATGGGGGTCGAGCGGTGGGCGTCATTCCAGGCGTATCGACTGGAGTCGAAGTCTGCGTCCAGGAGCAGCAGCCCGGCCTCGATCCGGAGCATGTAGAGGGCGGCCAGGCCGAACGGCAGGACGCCGTGGCCCTCCATCGATTCCCAGAGCGTGTCCCAGACGTGGAGCGCGTCCGGCTCGTCGACCCAGACCTCGTAGCCCAGGTCGCCGCTGTAGCCCGTCCGGCTGACAGTCACCCCGGCCCCACCGATCTCGCCCTTGGCCACACCGAAGTACGGGATCTTCTCCATCTGTGGCACGAGCTTCGCGAGCAGCGCCCGGGAGCGAGGCCCCTGGAGCGCGAGCGTCCCGATATCGTGGCTGACTTCCTCGATCGTCACCTTGTGGCGACCGATGCGATCGGCGAAGTACGCGAAGTTCGGCTCGGCGCTGGTGAGCAGGTACTCGTCCTTCGACGTGTGGAGGATGACCCCGTCCTCGATCACGAAGCCGCGGTCGTCCAGCCAGACCGTGTACTGCGCTTGCCCTGGCGGGCACTGGCGGATGTCGCGGGCGAGGACGCCGGCCAGGAAGGCCTCCGCATCCTTCCCGCGGATCCAGTACTTGTAGAGCGGACTGGAGTCGAACAGCCCGGCCGCGTTGCGGACCGCGAAGTACTCCATCTTGTCCGACATCTGATATCGGTCGGCGGCGAGGTGGCCCGACCAGTGGCTCCACAGGTGGGTCTCGTTGAGCGCACTGGTGCGCTCGTGGAATGGGGTCGTGTGGATCATGCCGGGTGCGCCCTCTCGGTCGTGGGGTCGGTTCGGGCTAGGCTAGCCGCTGTTGGACGGATGCGCAATTGCGTCCTACGCTGCGACCCATGAAGCGCATGCCCCCCGACCAGCGGCGCGAGGCCATCGTGGCTGCCGCGCTGTCGGTGGCCGTGGACAAGGGTCTCGCCTCGACGACGGTGCGCGACGTGGCGGCGGCGATGGGCACGTCATCGGGGCTCATCCACCACTACTTCGAATCGATGGACGACGTGTTGGCGGCCGCCTTCGAACGGGTCGCGCGGCAGGACCTGGGCGCGTCATCGGCGCTCATGGGTGGCGCCGCGTCACCGATCGATGCGCTGCGCGCGTTCTTCACCTCGTACACCCCTGCCGACAAGGACTGGGCCTTCCAGCTGTGGCTGGATGCCTGGGCCGAGGCGGCTCGCCGGCCGGCCATCCGGGCCGTCTCCGAGGCGCTCAACCTGGAGTGGCAGGGGCTCCTTGAGACGACCATCCGGCGCGGCGTGGCCAACGGGTCGTTCGTGTGCGCGGACCCGATCGGCGCCGCGTGGCGGATCCTGTCCCTGCTCGACGGGTTGGCCCTCCAGGTCGTCGCCCACGGGACGACGCTGTCCCGCGAGGACGTGGTGGCCTGGTCGGTGGGCGCCACGGAACGGGAGTTGGGACTGGAGCCGGGGACGCTGCGCGGCTAGCCGAGCCCGTGCGTCCGTTCGCGCCGGCGAGTCCGCGTCGTGCCTAGGCGCGCACTTCCTGGCGCATGAACTGCACGTAGGCCAGGGCGAACAGCGCCACCGTGATGGCCACGAGCGCGACGACCTGGGGCCAGACGAGGATGAAGCTCTGGTCGAGTGACAGCAGCGACGGGATCCGCTGGGCGGCCTGCTCGTAGCCGCCGATGGTCGCTGGGGTCGACACGGTCGTGACCTGCGGGTTCAGCAGCACGAGGGATGCCTCGCGGTAGAGCGTGTCGGGCAGCAGACGCGTCAGCGTCTCGCGGATGGCGTTGTTGCTGAGTTGCTCTGCCGCGGTCCCACCCGTCTTGGCCAGGACGCCGCCGAGCAGCGACACGATGAGGCCGCCGAAGACGGTCAAGAGCATCCAGACCCCGAACCCGATGAGCGCCGACGTCGCGGCGCGATGCACGACGACCGACAGGAGCATGCCGAATGCCAGCCACAGCGAGATGTACACGAAGGTGACGAACACCCACAGGATGATCCGCAGGATCTCGACCGGCGCAGGCACGATGCCGAGCCGGATCAGGCCGAAGGCGGCGATCGCCCCGACGACGGCGAGCAGGACCAGGCCGATGATCGCGAGCCCAGCGAAGAACTTGCCGTTGACGACGTCGTCGCGGTGGATCGGCTGCGACAGCAGGCGCGGCAGCGTCCCGTCGGCGCGCTCGCCGTTGATCGCATCGAACGCGAACGCCAGGCCGAGCAGCGGCGCGACGTAGGACATGAAGCCGACGACCGATGGCAGGGTGAACCCGGTCCCTACGTCCGGCGCCAGCCAGAACAGGGCCACGAAGATGGCCTGCGAGCCCGTGACGGACGATGCCACGTCCCGGATGGCGGCGGCAGCGAAGTAGAGCGGGATCGCGGCGGCGAGGCCAAGCACGATCACGAGGACCGTGAACCTTGCGGACAACAGGTGATCCCCGAACTCCTTGCGTCCGACGACCATCCAACCGGCTCGCGGCACGGATCGTTCGGCGCGCGGGCGCGTCGCGGCGGCGCCGCTCATGCTTCGTCCTCCTTGATGATCACGGGTGCGCGCTGATCATCGCCGACATGGTCGATCGGCGCCTCGACAGGCACCTGAGAGGCCGCGGCAGCCGGTGCCGTCCCGCCCGGTGCCATCCCGCCCGTCGCCGTCGCCCCTGCGGCACCGCGCCCGGGTCGTGGCCGACCGCGCATGACCGGACGCGGCCGATCCGTTCGACGCGTGGCGATCGCGGTCGTACGCGGCGGCCCCTCGGCCGTCCGCGGCGCCGAGGGCGCGACGGGCTCGGCCACCGCTCGACGGTAGATATCCTCGAGTGACGGCACGACCGGCCGGATGGAGCTCAGCGGCAGGCTGTGCTTGGCCACGACCGCCAGGACGGCACGACGGACGACGGCCGGGTCGGCGCCGGCGGCAATGGTCACGACCCACGGGATCGAGCCGGTGGCCAGGGAGTGGCCGGCGTCCACCATCGGTTCGACCGAGGCCACGCTCGGCACCGCGGCCAGCAGATCGCGCCCCTTCGCTTCGGCCGCAGCGTCGCCGGGCTCGAACCCGACCTCGAGCTGCGCGACCGCATCGCCGAACCGGCCCGCGAGCTCGTGGATCGTCCCCTGCCCGATCAATCGACCGGAGGCGAAGATCCCGATCCGGTCGCACACGGACTGGACCTGGTTGAGGAGATGGCTGGACAGGAGGATCGCCAGGCCACGCTCGTGCGCCAGCCGGCGGAGCAGGGCGAGGACCTCGACGACGCCGAGCGGGTCGATGGCGGTCGTCGGCTCATCCAGGATGAGCAGGTCCGGATCCTTGACCAGGGCATCCGCGATGCCCAGCCGCTGGAGCATGCCGCGCGAGTACGTCTCGACCAGGGAATCGGCTCGATCGGCCAGACCGACCTGGTCCAGGACCTCGTCGATCGCAACGGTCGCCAGGTCGGTGGGGATGCGGTTGAGTCGTGCGGTGTAGCGCAGGTTCTCGCGGCCGGTCATGTCGCCGTAGAAGCCGACCTGGTCCGGCATATAGCCGACCCGCCGCTTCACCTCGAGCGGCCCGCGGGCGGGGTCAAGCCCCATGACCCGTGACGCGCCGGACGTCGGCTGGGTCAGACCCAGGAGCATGAGGATGGTCGTCGTCTTGCCCGCGCCGTTCTGGCCGAGCAGGCCGAAGATCTCCCCGGCACGGACCTCGAAGTCCAGATGATCGACGGCGACGAGATCGCCGTAGACCTTGGTCAGGCCCTTGGTCCGGATGACGCGCGGATCAGGACGAGCCTCCTTGTCGGCGGCACGTGCCGCCGACGCGGGGCGCGCGGTCGCGGTCATCGGCGGCCGTAGGTCCGGAACACGTAGAGCAGGCCACCGATGATCAGGGCGATGAGCCCGAGGCCGATGAACGCCCACAGCGGCGATGTCTCGACGGTGAAGCGGACGGCGGCCGTGGCCTTGGCCGCGCTTTCCGTGGCCTTGCCGGAAAATGTCACGACGTAGTCGCCGGCGACCGCGTCGCCGGATGGCGTGATCGTGGCCGTGATCGTCGCGGTCTCGTTCGGGGCGATCGCATCGACCGTCGCGGGATCGAACGTCACATCCCAGCCGGTGGGCGGGGTCGAGGTGATCTCGGCCGCAGTCAGCGGCGCGGTTCCGGTGTTCGTGACCTCGAAGCCGATGGTCGTCGGTGCACCGGCGGACCCGCTCGCCGACAGCCGCGAGTCGGGCGTCGACAGCGTCATCGAATAGGAGCCGGTGATCTCGACGCCGAGATCCGCGGTCGTGGTCCGCTCGCCGGCCTTCGCCTCGACCGCGATCGGGTAGGTACCCGCGGGCGTGTCGGCCGGCGCGGTGACCGCGACCGTGACACCCTGCGTGGACCCCGCCGTGACGACCGTGGAGGCGGCCTGCGTCTCGCCGGTGAGCGAGGCGGTGACATCCCAGCCAGCATCGCCGGTGGCCGCGACTGACAGGGTCACGTCCTGGGCGGTGTCGTTGCGGAACTGCAGGCTGAACGAGAAGCTCGCGTCCGTGGAGCCGGTCAGGGTCGGGGTGGTCGTCGTCATCGAGACATCGCCCGCGGCATCGGCATCGACGCGCACGGCGATCGGCAGGACATCGGTCGCACCGCCGCCACGCGCGGTGACGTTGATGGTCGTGCTGCCAGCGGCGGCGTCAGCGGGCACGTCGACGTCGAGTCGGACGGTGCCGTCTTTGGCAGCCGTGACGGATACGCCCTCGACGACGTTGCCGCCGCCAAGGATGCTCGCCTTCCACGAGGCCGGAACGCCGCTCAACGAGAGGGTCACGATCGCGGTCCGTTCGGAGGCGACGGTCAGGTCGAAGCTGACCTTGTCCCCCGGAGCGACGGCGACGGACGGGTACGGCGTGGTGACCTCGAGGCCGCCGTCGGCGGCGACGCCCGGGACCAGCGTCGCCATGACGATCGATGCGAATGTGAGCGCTGCGGCCACTCGGGCACGTCGCGCGACCCTCCTCGGCAAGGGGGCACCCTCCTGTAGTTCGAATGTGGTCGGCGCCCCTGCGGGGCGCTCCGGAAAAACGGGACCGCGCGGAATCTGACAAATCCTGCGCTTGTCTTCAACCTTGCTTCGGTTGCCATGTGATTCAGATATCTGAATACGGGCGATCCGTTGCCGGCGGAGCGTGGCACATCCGTAGGGATAGCGCGCGGTCAGGCCGTATCCTTGGTCAGTGAGCCTGTACACGTTGACCCCGGTCGACCCGGTTGACCCCGCCGACGAGTCGTCGTCGTCGGACGTCGCCCCGTCGCTCATCGCCGCCTTCGACGGGTGGGTCGACTCCGGGACCGCGGCGACGACTGCGGCCCAGCAACTCCTGCGCGACGCCACCGTCGTCGCGACGTTCGACCCCGACGCGCTGTACGACTATCGAGCCCGTCGGCCCACGCTTGAGATCGTCGATGGTCGGATCAGCTCCCTGAGTTGGCCGGAACTGCATCTGCGACGGACGCGGATCGATGGACGGGACCTGTTCATCCTGACCGGGCCTGAGCCCGACGACCGATGGCGAGCATTCAGCGTCGCTGTGGTCGAGCTGGCACGCCACTTCGGGATCGGTGAGTGGATCAGCCTCGGCGCGATCCCGGCTGCCGTGCCGCACACGCGCGCCGTGCCGATCATGGGCACCGCGTCCGATCCGGCACTCCTGCGCGGCGACGTGCTGCCCGGACCGGCCGGCCGGCTGCGCGTCCCCGCGGCCGCGTTGTCGGTGCTGGAGCACGCGATGATCGAAGCCGGCTTCCCGGCCGTCGGGTATTTCGCCCAGGTCCCCCACTACGTCTCGGGGCCATACGCCAGCGCCGCTGTCGAGCTCCTCAGCGCGCTGGGTCGGCATCTTGGGATGATCCTGCCGTCCGGCGAGCTCGTCGATGAGTCGCAGCAGCTCCGCAAGCGACTCGATGGCGCGGCGGCGCTCGATGAATCGACGCGGGCGTACGTGGAGCGCCTGGAGGCGATGGTCGACGAGCAGCGCCTGCCCTCCGGCGACGAGCTCATCGGCGAGATCGAGCGCTTCCTGCGCGAGGGCGGCACCGAGGGCCAGGGGCAGCGCCAGAACTAACGGCCCAGCGCCGCGGGGGCGCGGCGGCGGCCGCCGGCCATCTCGGTATTGATGCACCTTTTCCGCGGTCGCGGCGCGCCTACCCGCGTGACGCACATCCGCGGCATCACGGCAAGACGCAACGGCCCGCGGAACGGCCAGCGCCCAATCCCGCGCTGTCAGCGGTCATCTCCGTTGCATCCTGACGGACGCTCGTCGACGCGCCAGTCTCACGGCCAGGCACCGGCCATGGTGGCTATTCGAACGGAATGATTCCGGCTGGAGATGGACCTGTGCCCTTGCTGCCAGCCCATGGTGATGCAGCGGAGGTGCATCACGCGACTCGATGGGGTCCGCGCGCGGAAAAGGTGCATCAGTGTGAGCGACGGCGCGACCGAGCGCGACCGAGCGCGACCGGGCGCTGTGCTATCCGGTGGCGAGTGCCCGGGCCTCCTGCGCCTGGAGCTTCGCCTCGAACTTGTTCGCTGCGACGTCGAGCTTCTCGAGGTGCTCGGCAAGGCGCCGACGTGCGTCCTCGGCTGCCGCATCAAGGCCCTCCAGCTCGAAGATGCCCCAGTGCTTGATGACCGGCAGGAGCACCTCGTCGCGGTGGCTGCGCAGGTCGTAGATGCGAGCCTTGGCGATGAGCGCGGCCTTGCGCAGGAAGTTGGGGATCCCGGCGCCCGGCATCTCGAAGGCGAGGACCTCATCGACGATGGCGCGGACCGACGCAGACGGCTGGACCTTGATCGCGGCCGCCAGGATGTCGCGGTAGAAGACCATGTGCAGGTTCTCGTCGGCGGCGATGCGGATCATGATCTTGTCCGCGACCGGGTCGTTCGAGTAGCGGCCCGTGTTCCGGTGCGAGATCCGGGTCGCCAGCTCCTGGAACGTGACGTAGGCGAGACCGCGCAGCGTCGAGGACGACGGACGCTCGTAGCCGTTCTGGAGCTGGTTCATCCGGCCGCGCTCGAGCATGATCGGGTCGATGTTGCGGGTGACCGTCAGGTAGTCGCGCAGGACGATGGCGTGGCGCCCCTCCTCCGCGGTCCAGCGGCCGACCCAGTTGAGCCATGCCCCGTCGCCGCGGCCGAACATCCCGTAGATGAGCCGGTGATACGAGGGCAGGTTGTCCTCGGTCAGGAGGTTGATCTCGAACGCGGTCTGGGCCACACCGGTCAGTCGCGGCTGATCGGGCGTCCACGGCTCCTTGTCGAAGTCGCGCCCCAGCCGGTACGGGATGTAGTCGTGCGGGAACCACTCCACCGCAACGGACGCGTGACGGTCGTACAGGCGCCCGGCCTCGTCCTCCAGCTCGTGCAGCAGCATTCGGTCGAGATCGAGGGATTCCTCAGGCGACAGCTCGGTGCCGGGCTCGAGGCGGTATTCGCTGACGCTCATGGGACTCCTTCGGACGGTCGGACGTACGCGCAGCCTATACGGGTCGGACGATATCCACCCGTGGCGCCGGTGCGGACCTGCACGCGTCGAGGCCCATCGACGCGTCGCCGACCATCGACTCGGATACGCTCTGGCGCATGATCCGGATGGTTCGCGCCACGCGCTACGTCACCCCGTTCCGGGAAGGTGGCTCGCTGCCCGGTCTCGTGGAAGCCGACGACGACGGGCTGTACGTGGTCAAGTTCCGCGGTGCTGGCCAGGGGCCTCGGGCGCTCGTCGCCGAGTGGTTGGCCGGCGAGATCGGGCGGGCGATCGGCCTGCCGGTGCCGGAGCTCGTCACCATCGACGTCGACGGTGGCCTCGGCGACGCGGAGCCCGATGGCGAGATCCAGGACCTCGTCCATGCCAGTGCCGGCCTGAACCTGGGTCTGGACTTCCTGCCCGGGGCGCTGACGTTCAATCCGGCCGCCTCGGACCTGGTCGATCCGGACGTCGCCGCTGACATCGTCTGGTTCGATGCCTTCGTGACCAATCCCGACCGCAGCGTGGCCAATCCCAACCTGCTGGTGTGGCACGGCCGGACCTGGTGCATCGACCACGGCGCGGCGCTGTACGTCCACCACACCTGGCGCGACCCGGACGAGCACGCGCGACGGCCGTTCGAGCGCATCCGCGACCACGTGCTGCTGCCGTATGCGAGCTCGATCGTCGATGCCGAAGCGCGACTCGCACCGCGGGTGACGGAAGCATTGCTGCGCGACTTCGTCGATGCCCTGCCGGACGTCTGGCTGCCGCCGGATCGCGCCGTGGGCGACGCCGCGGGCCAGCGCGATGCGTACGTGCGCTATCTGCTCACACGCCTGGACGGCAGCGACGGGTTCACCGAGGAGGCTGAACGTGCCCGACGACCCGCGTAGCCCATACCAGTACGCCATCGTGCGCGTGGTCCCGCGGGTCGAGCGCGGCGAGTTCCTCAACGCCGGGGTCGTGCTGATGTGCCGGTCGCGGGCCTATATCGGGGCGGCCACGATGCTCGATGCGGACCGGTTCCGAGCCCTTGCACCGGATGCAGAGGTCGGCGCCATCCGCGCCCACCTTGGCGCCATCGAACGCGTCGCCCGCGGGGACAGCGACGGTGGACCGATCGCGGCGATGTCGCTGGCTGAGCGATTCCACTGGCTGGTGGCGCCGGCCAGCACGATGATCCAGGCGTCGCCCGTCCACGCCGGATTGACGGACGATCCCGCCGCGGAGCTCGAACGTCTGATGGACGCCTTCGTCCGCTAGGTTCGGGGGCCGCCCTGGCCGCGCTCCACCCGCGCGACGGCAAGCGCCAGCGCATCGATGAGGCTCTGCCCTCGCGCGGGGCTGGCGCACGCGATGGTGACCGGCGTGTCGCCACAGGCCGTGCGGATGCGGTCCGCGACGGCGCTCGCCTCCGCATCCTCGGTCTCGGGCAGAAGCACGTGAAACCGACCTGGGCCGACGCGGGCAACCCGGTCGGTCTCGCGGGCAGCGGCCCGGATGGCGGCCCCGATGCCTGGCGCAGCCCGCTCCGCCAGAGGACCGATGCCCAGCCCGAGGGCGACGACCAGCACACTGGCCGGGCGGCCATAGCGAGCGACGCGCGCATCCTCGTGGTGCAGGGCGTCGTCCCAGTCGGTCCGCGTATCGAGCTTCTTGGGTCGCGTCGGACGGCGCGCCGCCTCTGGGCGGGGCTGGCGCCGTCGATTCCGTCGGACCGGCGGCCGACCGTCGAGGAACGCCTCGATCCGCTCACTGACACCGGCATCCTGCTCATGGTCGACAGGCAGGGCGAACCGAGGTCGCTGGCGGGCTCGGGCCGTTGCTCGGCGCGTGGGCGGCTTGGATTCTTTCGGGTCGGGCACGAGCCGTCAGTCTAGCCCGACCCGCCGGATGAGGCCGTCGACCGCGGGAAGCCGGTCAGACGCTGAAGGTCAGGCTGGGGCGGCCGCGCTGACCGGTCGGGCTGTAGGCGGCCCAGGCCTGGGCGAGCCGGAGCACGCCCTCGATGATCCGGTCCGGCGTCGCGCCGTAGGCGATCCGGATGTGGTCACGGAAGCCGCCGTCAGGGGACGCAAGATGGCCCGGCCGGACCACAACGCCGTACTGACCGGCGAGACGGCTGAAGACGACAGCGTCCGCTCCAGGAAGGCGGACCCACAACGACAGGCCGCCCCTGGGCGCCGTCCATTCCCAGTCCGGGATGTGATCTCGCAACAACTGCAGCAGCAGTTCGCGCTGCTCGCCCGCCCGACGCAGCGAGTCGTCGGCGGCCTCGGTCAGGCGGTCGAAGACGTGGGCCGCGACAGCCTGGGTGATGACGCTGGTCCCGTGGTCCGCGACGATCTTGCCCGCGATGAGCCGCTCGATGTCGCTGCGCGACCCGCGCACCCAACCAACGCGGAGTCCGCCCCATGCGATCTTGCTGAGCGAGCCCACCGTCAGGACCGTCCCCGACGGATCCAGTGCGGCGAGCGGCGGGGGCATGTCGCGGCCCAGGGTCGCATCCGGCGTCAGGTCCTCGACGACCTGGAAGCCATCCTGCCGGGCTCGCTGCACGAGGTCTCGGCGGCGGGACTCGGGCATCACGGCACCGGTGGGGTTGTGGAATGTCGGGATGACGTAGGCCATCCGGATCGAACCACCGGCCGCGAGCAGGCTGAGCACCTCCGGCCGCCCGCCGTCTTCGTCCGTCGGCAGCGACAACAGGCGGCTTCCGGCGGCCCGGAATGCATCGATCGCGCCGATGTAGGTCGGGTTCTCGACCGCGACCGTGACGTCGGGGCCAGCCAGCCGGGTCGCGATCAGGTCGAGCGCCTGTTGGGCGCCGTTGGTGACGAGGATCTGGTCCATGTCGGTGGGGATGCCCAGGTTGCCGAGGTGTGCGGCGATCCGTTCGCGAAGCATCGGCAGACCGAACGGGTCGTAGCCGTCCGTCGCGAGCAGTGTCGGGAGATCGTCGCGGACGGCCGCCGCGACGGCACTGGCCACGGCCGGCGCCGCAGGCAGCGCCCCGATCGTGAGCCTGACCGCATCCTCGATCTCCGGAACGAGCAGGCCGACGGCATCGAGCGCCGCCGTGGACGCGCGGTCCGCCGCTCGCACGCGCCCCGAGGTCGCGGACCCTCCCGAACCACCCGGCCCGCTTGGCCCGCCCGGACCGAATGCGGCCGTGAACGCGGCACCCATCCCGGCATCGATCGCGTCGTCGTCCAGGTACGTCACCGACAGGCCCGGCCGGCGGGTCATCACCCGTGTGCCACTCCCCTGCCGGCTGCGGACCAGGCCGGCCGTCCGGAGGCGGTCGTAGGCGGCCACGATGGTCGTGCGCGACAGGCCGAGGACGGACGCCAGTTCCCGTTCGGCCGGCAATCGCGTCCCGGCCGGCAGGTCGCCGAGTTCGATCGCGCGCGCGACCGCAGCTGCGAGCTGCTCATTGAGGGGGTCCGCGCCGGTGGACCAATCGCCGAGCACGTCGGCCAAGGTGCCGGCTGATACCGCTGAGGGCCGTTTCAGTCCACTTGTAGCCGATTGGCTATTGGATTCGGTGGTCATGCGCGGCATCATGCGTCCATATCAGGCCAATGTCAAGGCTCGATGCAGGTGGACCGGTGAGACTGGTCTGGAAAGGACAGGCACACGCCATGGAATCGCTCATCACGGTGGTCAGCGCGATCATCCTGATCGTCGGCCCGTTCGTCGCCCTGGCGTTCGCCGCCGGTCGATACGGCACGGACTCGCGCCCCTCGATCGACGATCGCGACCAGCGACCCTGGCTTGTAGCCGCGACCCGCGGCTGACCTGACCGCAGCGCTGCACGCCCTCCACCGACGACCTCGGCCCCACCGGCCGGGGTGGTTGCGTGTCGAGCCTCAGTCGGCCGTCCTGGACCCCGCGGCGGCCTTCATCTCGGCCTTCTTCGCGCGCTTGCCCGCCTGGTAGTCGGCGAGCGCCTCTGCCGAGTCCACGTCGCCTAGCGTCGGATGCGTCGGCATGACGGCATCCAGACCCGGCACGGTGTATCCGAGCCGCTTGCCCAGGATCGCGATGATCGAGCGGGCCTTCATCTCGCCGATGCCCGGCAGGCCCAACAGCCGCGACTGCAGGTCCTTGCCGTTCGATGCCTCCGTCCAGACGCGGGCGGCCTCGTTGCTGTAGTCGGTGGCGATCGTCGCGCACAGGGCCTGGACCTTGCCCGCCATGGAGCCCGGGAAGCGATGCAGCGCCGGCCGGTCGCGGAACACCGTGTCGAGGGCATCGGCGTCCATCGCCGCGATCCGGGCCGCATCCAGGTGGCCGATCCGTCGGGACAGCTCGAGCGGACCGCTGAACGCCTTCTGGACGGTGACCTGCTGGTCCAGCGCGAAACCGATCAGGAGGGCCAGCGGGTCCGTGGCCAGCAGGCGGTCCGCCTCGTCATCGCCGGTGAACGGAAGTCGATCGATGGTCGTCATGGCGTCGATGGTAACGGTCCCGCGGGGCTCCCGAACGGGCGCCTGCTCCCCTACCATGGCCGGCGATGACGGAACGTCGGCTGATCCGGATCTCGCGTCTGCTCGATGTCGAGCGCGGCGAATGGCTGCGCGATCGTCGCCTGCTGATCGGGCCCGACGGTCGGATCGAGGCCGTGCTGACACTGGATGACGCGGCCCCGACGGACGCACAGCCACTGGACGTGTCCGGCTGGGTCATCCCCGGCCTCATCGATTGCCATACGCATCTCGCGGGTGACATCCAGTCCGCGGCCGCCCCGGGCACGACCAACTCCGAGGCCCAGGAGGCGCTGATCGGCGTGCGTCACGCGCGAGCCACGCTGGAGGCCGGGTTCACCTCGGTCCGCGATCTGGGCACGTTCCGGGCCTTCGTGGATGTCGCGCTGCGCGAGGCCATCGATGCTGGCTGGACGCCGGGACCAAGGATGCAGTGCGCCGGCGCGATGATCACCTGTCCCGGCGGCGGTGGCGACGTCACCGGACTCGCCCGCGATATCGTCATCCCGGACGCGCTCCGGGCTGGCGTCGTCCGCACGCCCGACGACATGCGCGAGACGGTCCGTACCCTGGTCGGTGGCGGCGCGACCGTCATCAAGCTGATCGTCACCGGTGCCGTGCTGACGCCCGGCACGCAGCCATCGGTCGTGGAGCTTGACCAGCCGATGATCGAGGCGGCCGTGGACACGGCGTCGCGCCTCGGCATCCACGTCGCGGCACACGCCCACGGCACCGAGGGCATCAAGCTTGCGATCCGCGGCGGCGCGCGCTCGATCGAGCATGGCTCGCTGATCGACGACGAAGGCATCGAGCTGCTCGTCAGCCACGGGACGTGGTTGGTCGCCGACATCTACGACGGCGACTGGATCGCGGAGGAGGGTCAGCGAGCGGGCTGGCCGGCGGAGACACTGGCCAAGAACGAAGCGACGACCCAGGCGCAGCGGGACGGGTTCGCGAAGGCCGTGGCCGCCGGTGTGCGCATCGCGTTCGGCACGGACAGCGGGGTCTACCCGCACGGCCGCAATGCAGTCCAGTTCGGCTACCAGGTCCGCCACGGGCAGTCGACGCTGGATGCCATCCGCTCCGCGACGACCTCGGCGGCGGCCCTGCTCGACTGGTCGGATCGCGTCGGCGTCCTGGCGGATGGCCGGTACGCGGACTTCGTGGTCCTGCCAAGCGACCCGCTCGACGACATCGAGGTGCTGCGACGCCCGGATGCCGTGTGGACGTCCGGGATCGCCGTCAGCTGATCTGCTCGGCCGGGGTCAGCCCCCGGCGCGGAACTGGGGTGCGGTGAGCTGCAGGTCGCCGATGAGCGAGCGCCAGTACTTGTTCGAACGAGGCGGATCCATGTGCGCCCGCGCCCACGTCGTGCGCGTCGACGTGAACGTGAAGTCGCGCGCACTGCTGGCGTCCGGGTGGCTCATGAGGATCGAGTCCATCGTCCGCGCCCCACCGAGCAGTGAGCGCAGCGTGTAGCTGGCGCTCTCGATCGCCTCGGCGAAGACCGCTCGTGCGCCGGCGCGCAGGAACCCGGCCCCGTAGTTGTCGACGCGCTTGATCGCGGTCGACTTGGTGGGGTCGGACGAGCCCCACTCGGAGTTGCCGGAGGCGTAGCACAGCCGGTTCAGGATGACCACGGCGTTGGGCGCCATCTGGATATCCCGGTCGATGTAGTACTCGCCCCAGTATTTGGTGTTGGAGTTCCCGTTGTTCGCCGTGGCGTTGAGCCCCATGCCGTTCTTGGTGTACTTCTGGAACGAGCCGTATGGGCTGGGGTAGCCATTCCCGTGACCGAGGTAGATCAGCAGGTTGGCGCCCTGGAGCGCGCTCTTGACCCGGGTCCACGTGGCGTTGGGGCTGTAGATCTCGGTGACGCTGGCGCCGTACGAGCGGGCGACCTTCGCGTAGAACTGCGCGCTGTTCCGATACTCAGCCGTCTTGGAGCCGACCGGGCCGACCACGATGACGACCTTGACGCTGGCCGCCGATGCGTCTGCTGGATGGGCCATCGCGCCGAGCCCAAGGACGAGCGTCGCGACGAGCGTGAACACGGTCATGCGAAGTGACCGCGAGGTGGACGCCCGCTGGGCGCCGCTGCTTGGTACCGGCAACAGTCATGCCTCCTGATCCGCCAGAACGCCGGGCACGCAGGCACGGCGACGGTGGGTTGGGCCGCCCGTGGCAAGGTAGGGAGCGTGCGAGGACGGGCCTGTGGTGAGCACAGGCTGGCCCGGTCACCGGTCCGAATGCGGGTGAGCCGCGTCGGGTGCGGTGGTGCCGAGGATCGTCTCGGCGAGTCGACAGGTCCTGCCGTGGGGGGCGGCGTCTTCGAGTTGTGCCCTGTCTATGGGGTGCTGGCCTGGGGGCCTTGCAAAAGTATGCCAGTCATCGGTCGAGCCGTCCTACGCCCGATGGACCAGATGTCAGACGAGTCCAGGCGGCCGCCCGATGCGCCCGACGATGGCCGCAGCCACGACCGCCAGGTCGCCCGGCGCGAGCTCCAGCTGCAACCCGCGCCGCCCAGCCGAGACGAGGACCGTCTCATGGCCCATCAGCGACGCGTCGATGACCACGGGCAGCTGACGGCGCATCCCGATCGGACTGATACCTCCGACGACGAAGCCCGTCGCACGTTCCGCGGCGATCGGATCGGCCAGTGCAGCGCGTCGGCCGCCGACCACGGATGCGAGGGCCTTGAGATCCAGGGTGCGGTCGACCGGGACGACCGCGGCGACCAGCGCGCCATCGACCGAAACGATGAGCGTCTTGCCCACCCGAGCGGGCTCGACGCCGAGTGCGGCGGCCGCCTCCAGGCCGTAATCGGGCCGCGCATCCCGGTCGCGCCCGCGCCGCTCCGGGCTCGTGTACTCGCGGACCAGGTGGGCCATCCGGGCCTCGATGAGTCGGGCGATGGCGAGGGTGGCAGGCGTCGACATGCCTCGATCGTACCGATATGGGCTATGCTCCGCGAGGTCGGCCTTCGCCATCCACGACCGATGACGAACCAGCCCGCCGCCGTCGCGCTCCCGCCCTGGTGCCGCTGACGGACCCAGGATCATCGCAGGAGCCAACGCTTGACCTTCGAAACGCTCGGCCTGTCGGCCGATCTCCTCAAGACCGTCACGGAAGAGGGCTACACCGCCCCGACGCCGGTCCAGGAAGCAGCCATCCCCCTCGTGCTCGGCGGACGTGACGTCCTCGCTGCGGCCCAGACCGGCACCGGCAAGACGGCGGCCTTCACGCTGCCGATCCTCGACCGCCTCCGACCGCACGCGAACACGTCGTTCTCCCCTGCCCGCCACCCGGTCCGGGCGCTCATCCTCGTGCCCACCCGCGAGCTCGCGGTGCAGGTCGACGAGAGCGTGCGGACGTACGGCCGGACCGTGCCCCTGCGCTCGACCGTGGTCTACGGCGGGATGCCGATGGATCCGCAGATCAAGGCCCTGCGCGGCGGGATCGAGATCCTGGTCGCGACGCCCGGGCGCCTGCTCGATCTCGTCGGCCAGCGGGTCGCCAACCTTTCCCAGGTCGAGATCCTGGTCCTCGACGAGGCGGACCGGATGCTCGACATGGGCTTCCTGCCGGACATCCAGCGGATCATCGAACTCCTCCCGGCCAAGCGTCAGAACCTGATGTTCTCGGCCACCTTCTCGGAGGACATCCGGCGCCTGTCCGGGTCGATCCTGCGGGACCCGGCCACGGTCGAGGTCGCGCCGCGCAACCAGGCGGCCGAGATGGTCGAGCAGCTGGTCTACCCGGTGGACCGGGACCGCAAGGAAGCGCTGCTCGCGCACCTGATCCGCTCGCACGATCTGCACCAGGTCCTCGTCTTCACGCGCACGAAGCTCGCCGCGTCCCGCCTGGCCGCCCGCCTGGACCGCGAGGGCATCGATGCCGTCGCCATCCACAGCGACCGGTCGCAGCCTGAACGCACCCGGGCGCTCGCAGGCTTCAAGACCGGGGAGATCCGGATCCTCGTCGCCACCGATGTCGCCGCCCGCGGCCTTGACATCGAGGACATGCCGGTCGTGGTCAATTTCGAACTCCCGTGGAACCCGCAGGACTACATCCACCGCATCGGTCGGACCGGCAGGGCGGGCGCCAGCGGCACCGCGATCAGCCTCGTCTGCATCGACGAGGTTGACCTGTTGCGCGGGGTCCAGAAGATGCTCAAGAAGGCCATCCCGTGGACCGTCGAGGACGGCTTCGTCCCGGATCGGAACGTCGAGCCCCGTCCACTCGGCATGCGCGCCGGCCACGCGCGGGTCACGACCGAGCATCACGCCCACCGCAAGCCGGTCCGCCGCCGCCCCGGTGCTCCCGAGCGGTCCACGTCAGGGTCGCGGCACGGCCGCTGAGCCGACGTCGGTCAGTCGCGACCGGTGCAGGTGCAATGCTCGATCGGGCGCAGGGCCACGCGCAGGAGTGATCGAGCGATCGTCGCCGGATCGGCCCGACTCTGGTTCGTGAGGACCGCGATCGTCAGGCCTTCCTGCGGCAGGTGGCGCATGACCGCACGAAATCCCAGCAGCCGTCCGCTGTGGCCGTAGGTCAGGCGACCGTCGATCTCGATGGCCTGCACACCCAGCCCGTACGGGATGCCGGGCTTCAGCCGATCCGTGCGCTCGATGTCGCCGAGCATGGCGCCGAGGGCGGCCGGCGATAGCGCCTCGCCCCCGTAGACGGCCCGCGCCCAGCTGGCGATATCCCTGGCGCTCGATGCGATGCCGCCGGCCGCCGCGGCCGCCGTCACGACCGAGGTGAACGGCACGACGCCCGTCCCGTCGGAGAGGTCGATGGCTGGCGCCTTCAGGCTGCCCGACGCGAACCGGTAACCAAGGGCCACTGGCCCGCTCGATGGGCCGGCCGGCTGATAGACGGTGTCGCGAAGACCCAGCGGGACGAGGAACCGCGTGCGATACAGGTCGGCCAGGGTCTCGCCGGACACGGCTTCGGCGACGAGCCCGAGGACGAGGTAGTTCGTGTTCGAGTAGTGCCAGCCACGGCCCGGCTTGAAATAGGGCTTGCCAACGTAACCGAGCGCCCTGGCCGCGGTCCACCGTGCGTCCGTCGCCGAGAGGAGCGCCCTGTCGATCCGCGGGTCGAAGAAGTAGTCGCGCAGCCCGCTCGTGTGGTCGAGCAGCTGGCGCACGGTCGTCTTCGGGTCGATCGCCAGGTCCAGGTCCGGCAGGTACGTCGTCACCCGCTCGTCGACCGCCAGGAGGCCGTCGTCGACGAGATCGAGGATGAGCGCCGCGGTGAAGGTCTTGGACACGCTCGCGATCGCGAAGGCCGTGTCCGGCGCCACGGGGATCCGTCGCTCGATGTCGGCCAGGCCGCTCTGGCCCAGCCAGACCGTGCCGTCCGCGAAGATGATCGCGACCGAGACGCCGGGGATCCCGGCGCGCTCGCGCAGCCGGTCAAGGCTGTCGGCAAGGGCCTCGCGCCGAGGGGCGGTCGCGCTGAGCCGCTCCGGCACCGGCGCCGTGGTCGGCGCCGGCGTTGGCTCCGCCGTGGACGGGACGAGGGTCGGGAACGGCGTTGGCGGCGCCGTGGCGACGCTCGGGGACGGCACAGCTGGCGCCGTCGTCGGGACCGCTGCGGCAGCCGACGGCGGCTGGTCGGCGTCGCTGATGGGGGCGCCGACGATCCGCGGCCCGAGGAGCAGCGCACCGGCGGCGCCGGTCGCGACGACGAGCAGGAGTGGCAGGATCCGGCGACGGAGCCGGCGTGACGGAGACGGGGCCATGCAGCCCGTACCGTACTCGCGGTCGGTCGCGGGTACCATTCGGTGCGTGACTTCCCTGACCCCCCGGACCGGGGCCGCGCTGCTGCGCGACGTCGGCCTCATGGCCGACGGCCCCCTCCCCTATGGCCGTCCCGTTCCCGCCCGCGGCCCGGGCGTGTTCCTCATCGAGCTTCCGGCACCGCTCCCGACACCACCGCTGGAGCTGACCCGTCTTGGCGTCTGGCTCGGGCGCGTCGCCTCCCTGCGCCTCGATGGCGAGATCCCGACCTCCAAGGCGCTCCAGGCGCGGCTCGCCGGCTTCTGGCTCCCGTCGCAGACCGTCCTCTACATCGGCGCGGCCGAGACGTCCGTCGGTGGACGGACCTCGGCGATGGACAAGACGGCCCTGGGCGACCGTCGCCCCCACAGCGCCGGACACTGGTTGAAGGCCCTGAAGATCCTCCCGACCTGCCGCATCTGGTGGGCCTCGACCAACGCCCCGCTGGAATACGAAGACGCGCTGCTGGCGGCGTTCGCCGAGGGCGTGTCCGACGAGGAACGAGCGGCCCTGCCCGATCGCGATGTCGTGCTGCCGTTCGCCAACCTGCGGCGTCCCACCGGAGAGCGGAAGGCCACTGGCCTGACCGGCTCGCTCATCGTCGAGCCCAAGGAGCCGGCAGCGCCCCCGACCCGTGTCGTCGTCATCGCGGATGGTGACGCGGACGGCGCCAACGGCGAGCCACCGGTATCCGGGCGCGCCCGAGCCACGGCGGCCGCGGCTGCAGCCAGGACCAGGCCACGCGCCGCTTCGCCGGCAGCGGCCGCAGCACGGGCGCCCCGTGCGCCAAGCCCGCGGCCCAAGGCGCCGTCCACGGCACCCGCCCCGGACCCATCGATCCTGACGGCCGACGGCATCGAGCGGCTCCAGGCGGAACTCGACGACCTCATCCGCGACAAGCGCCCGAGCGTCATCGCCCGGATCCGCACGGCCAAGGAGTTCGGCGACCTCAAGGAGAACGCCGACTACACGGCGGCGCGCGAGGAGCAGTCCTTCCTCGAGGGCCGGATCCAGGCCATCGAGGCGCGCCTCCGGACTGCCGTCGTGGCCGCGGCCCCCACGGGCGACCGGGCGGACCTCGGTTCGGTGGTCACGATCGTCGTTGACGGCGAGGAACCGCCGATCCGCTACACGCTGGTCGGGTCGGCGGAATCCGATCTTGGCGCGGGCCGCCTGTCGGTGGCATCACCGGTCGGACGTGCCCTCATCGGCGCACGGGTCGACGACGATGTCGTCGTGGCCACTCCGCGCGGGACGGCCAACTACCGGATCGTCGCCATCGAATGACGGCTCGACGCCGTCAGGCCCTGGGTGGCATGACACGTGGCCCGGGGGAATCGGCGCTTTCGCGCCTCGTTTGCCCCGCGGGCTACGTGCCCGGCGAGGTCAGCTCGGCGCTGCCAGGTCCCGTCGGGGGAAGACCACCAGCGCATACCCCATGGCGACCACGATGACCGCGGCCAATACCACGAAGTTCGAGGCCTCGGCAAGACCCGTCAGCGCGCCGCGCGCGTCGAGGTAGTGGAACGGCGAGAACGGCTGGAGGAACGAGGCGTCCGGCCACAGATCGCCGATCACGTCGAGGAAGTACGAGACGAGTACGACGGTGAGCGAGATACTGATCGCAGGCGCCAGCCGATCGAACGAGACCGACGCCGCCAGCGAGATCGCCCCGAACGCCCCGTACAGCAGGAACGCGTTGAGCCACAGCAGCGGGAGGTTGCCCGGCCCGAGCTCGGTGACCCGTCCGGTCAGCGAGGCACCGCCCAGCGCCCCCAGAGTGAGCGCCGCCAGCGACAGGCCGATGAACAGGCCGGTGGCCACCGCCATCGTCACGTACACCTGTCGGCGCGACAGCGGCCGGGCGAGCAGCACTTCCAGGGTCCCGCGCTGTCGCTCCCCTGCGATGGCCGCGCTCGCGAACCCGACCGAGAACACGAGCCCGAGTCCGACGGCGATCGGGTGGATGAATCCGAGCGCCACGGAGCCAGCCAGGCTGAACAGGTCCCCACCACCGAACTCGGCGAACTGCATGAACTGCTCGGGGATGATCCCGCTGTCCATGATCGCGCCGATCTCCTCGCCGAAGGCATCGAAGATGATCGGCGGCAGCGTGCCCCACAACGCGAGCGCCGCCGAGACGACGAGCAGACGGATCCGGTACGCCCGCCAGGCGTGACCGAGCAGGGCCGGGCTCATGAGCGGACCGCGCCATCGGTGGCGTCGACGTGAGGGTCAGCATCGTCAGCGTAGAACTCGAGGAACGCGTCTTCGAGGCTCGCCGGCTCGATCGTCAGGTCCACGACATCGGCGGCGGCGATCGCCGCCAGGAACACGCCCACCTCACCCTCGAGCCGACAGCGCACGCGCGACCCATCGATGACGAGGTCGCTGACACCCGGGATCCCGGCCAGGGGCGGTACGGCGCCCCGCACGACGAGCTCGACCTGGCGCTTGCGCCGCGTCAGCAAGGTCGGGACGTCCTCGAGCGCCACCAGACGGCCGTGGCGCACGATCGCGACCCGGTCGCACACACGCTCGACTTCCGACAGGACGTGCGAGGAGAAGAAGATCGTTCGGCCGGCGGTCTTGCGGTCGTCGAGGATCGCGTAGAACGCCCGCTGCATGAGCGGATCGAGCCCTTCGGACGGTTCATCGAGGATGGCCAGCTCGGGGTCGTGCTGCAGTGCCTGCACGATGCCCAGTTTCTGGCGCATGCCTCTCGAGTACTCGCGCACCGGGCGGCGGAGGGTGGCCGCGGACAACTCCAGCCGATCGAGCAGCTCCGCCCGCAGGCTGGACGGGGTACCCGACAGGGCGGCGAGATCGTCCAGCAGCCGTTCCCCGGTGAGTTCGTCCCAGAAGGCGATGCCGCCCGGCAGGTAGCCGATCCGACGCCGGATCGCGACCGACTCTCGCTCGATGTCGTGGCCGAGCACCGTGGCCTGGCCGGTCGTCGCGTGCAGGAATCCCAGCAGCAGCCGGATGGTCGTGGACTTGCCGGCACCGTTGGGGCCGAGGAAGCCGAAGATCTCGCCGCGCCGGACAGTGAGGTCCAGGTCCGCGAGGGCCGGCGGCGCGTCGCGGTCGTAGCGCTTGCCGAGGCCACGCGTCTGGATCGCGGGTCCGTCCGGAGCGGGCATCGTCGTCATCATCAGCGAGCACAGGCTACAGGCGATGCGCCACACTCGTGGTCCGTCAGCCCATGAGGAGACCTCGATGCCCAAGACCGTGCCGGACCTGCCCGGGATCCCGCCCAGCCGCTACCCCTTCAGCGAGGTCGTCGAAGCCAACGGCTTCGTCTTTCTGGCCGGCCAGGTCGGCGACGTGCCCGGCACGCCTGGCGCCGTGCCCGGTGGCATCGAGGCGGAAACGCGCCAGATGCTGGAGAACGTCGGCCGGCTGCTCAACGCGGCCGGCCTGGACTACGCCGACGTCGTGAAGTGCACGGTCTACCTGCGCGACTTCAGTGAGTTCGGCGCCATGAACGCGGTCTACCGCGAGTTCTTCCCGACCGAGCCCCCGACGCGCGCGACGGTCGGCGTGACCGCCCTGGCCGAGGACTTCCGCATCGAGATCGAGGTGCTGGCGACGCGCTGAGCGCGCCGCCGACACCACCGCGGGTGGGTGATCAGCGGGTGATCTGGAACTCGTCGAGCGCGACCATCGGCCGACCCTTCGTGCCGACGACCACGATCCGGATCGTGTGCTCGCCCGCCGTGGACCAGCGCTGGCTGAACAGCGCGCTCCGGGCAAGGAACGAGCTGCGGCGCGTGTCCACGGTCCTGATGTACACGCCGTCGACGTACACCTTGGCCTGCCCGCGCGTGGGGCCCTCCGGCCCGTACCACACGATCCGGCGCCCGGTGAACGCGAACTCGGAGGTGGCGCCGGCCGCCGTCGCGTAGCGGACCGCATCCCCGGCGTACGCCGAGTGCCCGGCAGTCTTCCACGTCCCGTCGTAGTCGATCGTCGAATTCGTCTCCTGGGCGCGCGCGATGACGACGGTCGACGCGGTCGATGTGCCGCCGCTGTATTCGGCCATCACCTTGTTGACGTAGGTCGTGGCGTACGACGTCCAGCCGCTCGTCTTCGATGAGCCGGTCAGCCACCAGTACGCGACGCGCCGCCAGCTGCCAAGCCATCGATACAGGGAGGTCATCTTCCCGGATGCGACCGTGTCCTGGTTGCGCGGCGTCCACGAGGCGCCGGAATCGCCGAGGTACGCATTTGCCCAGGAGGGCCAATTGGACGGCATGATCTGGTACTTGCCGTAGGCGCCGGAGGTCAGATTCCGGGCCGTGTAATTCCCGCCCGACTCGACCTGGCCGACGGCCTCGCGAAATCGGAGGAGCCCGGACGGCGCAGTGGCCGCGGAGGCGCTGGGGCCGACGACCCCGATGGTCAATGCCGCTGCCACGAGGGCGACGACGACCGCACTGCGGCGGCCTGTTCGCACATGCAATATCGTGTCCTTCCTCCCGGTCGTCCGGTGAGCGGATCGATCGCGGGACCTGCCGGGTCAAGGTCGGGTGGCGCGGGATGGGGGTCCGCGACGTTCGCGATATTCGCGAGCCCGACTCCGACGGGACAAGTGCTGCGGCGCCGCGGGTGGGGCACGGCGCCTTGGGTCGGCGAGGATACGGGCCGGATCGCGATCCGGCAAGGGGGTCGTGTTGCCTAGGCGGCGGTCGATCCGACGTCGCGCAGGAACGCCGCGACCCGATCCAGGACGTCCTCGAGGACTGGTTTCAACGTGTGGCCAAGCCGTGGGTACGTGACGAGCTCGGCCGGGCCGCCGACCGTCTGGACCGCGGCGCGGAGCAGGTCCAGCCGTGCGAACGGGTCCGACTCTCCGGACAGGAACAGCGTCGGACAACGGATGGCCGGCAGATGCGCGGAACGGGCATCTGCCCGTTCGTGACCACCAGGTGGATGGAGCGGGAAGCTGAACAGCACGAGGGCCGCGTATGGCGCATCCGCCTCCGCGGCGGCGAGGCTGGCGACCCGACCACCGTAGGATTGCCCCCCGACGACGACATCCGGCATCGATGGCACCACCAGGTGGAACGCCGGCAGGGCGTCCTCCGCCTTGCGCCTGGGCAGGTCGATGGCCGTGGCGGTGACACCGAGGGACTGGAGACCGTCGATGAACGGTGTCATGCTGGCGGCCGTCCCACTCGCCCCATGTCCCAGGAAACAGCGGAGATCCATATCGATAGCGTAGCGGCCCGATAGCCCCATCGGCGACCGGTGCCGTGGCCCCGTCGGGTCATGGCCGGCGCGTGGATGCAGCGGGCATGCTCTCCTTCCGCCCCTGGGCGGGCCTGCAGACGCCGACGCGCGGCGCGGGCACCACCACGAGGAGCCGATGCCGACCAGCGACCAGCGCCGACCTGCGTTCCCGCGATCCCTCGCGGCCGCGCTCGTCGCGCTCACCGTGATCGGGCTGGCTGGGCTACCTGTCGGGACCGTGGACGCCCGGACCCCGCCGAGCCGGTCCGATCCGGTCGCCACGATCGAGCCGACCACCCTGCCGACCACGAACTGGCCGAGCGCGACCGGACCGACCGTCCTCGGCGACACGATCCGCCTCCGCGGCCGCGGCTACGGACACGGCGTCGGCCTGAGCCAGTACGGCGCCCTGGGTCGCGCCATCGACGGCCAGCAGGCCGAACACATCCTCGCCCACTACTTCCGGGATACCGAGCTTGGTGCCGTCGCCCTCGACACACCGATCCGGGTCCGGTTGTTCGCAGCCCTGGCCGCGTCGGCCTCGAAGCCGATCGTCCTCACCGGCCGCAACGGCGCCTGGACGATCGATGGGGTCGGGACCGTCTTCCCGACGGACGCCCGTCTCGAGGTCCGCCCGACGGTCAGCAGCACCAAGGTCACGTGGCGGGTCAAGGTGCTGTCCGCGGGCGGTTCGACGCTGCGCGATGCGGCGATCGGCACGTTCCGGATCCGGGGCGTGACGAGCAGCACCGTCTTCGAGGTCGATGCCAAACCGACGACCGCGGACCGATTCCGCGTCGTGATCCGGGTCGGCCTGCCGAGCACGTCCACGAACGCCAGCGTCACCAACGAGTTGAGCCTCGAGCTCTACCTGCGCGGCGTCGTCCCGGCCGAGATGCCCTCGACCTGGCACGCGCAGGCGCTGCGGGCCCAGGCCATCGCAGCCCGCTCGTACGCTGCCCGCCGCCTCCGACCGGGCGTCACGTACTTCGACGTCGCGGACGACTCGAGCTCGCAGGTCTATCTCGGCCTCGATGGCGAGAAGTCAGCGACGACTGCCGCCGTGACCGGCACCGCCGGGGTCGTGCTCAAGAACGGCTCGGAGATCGTCAACGCGATGTTCCACTCGACCGGCGGCGGTGCCACGGAAGATAACGAGAGCGTCTACGTGAACGCCTCCGGCGCGGTCGTGGCAGGCCCGGTCAGCTACCTCCGCGGGGGGCCTGACCGTCGTGCGGATGGTTCGGCTTACGACGCGGCGGCACCGTACGCGACGTGGTCCACGGCCACCTACACCCGTGCGGCCCTGTCCACGATCTTCGCCGGTGACAGCCGGACCAACGTCGGGACCTTGAGCGCCCTGGACCTCACCGATCGTGGCATCGGGGGGCGGCTGCGCAGCGTGACGCTCATCGGCTCGGGCGGGCAACGCACGGTCTCGGGCGATATCTTCCGGTCGGTCTTCAACGCGCGCCGCCCATCCGCGGACCCGCAGCTTCGCAGCACCCTGTTCGATACGATGCCCATCCCATGAACGTGGCGGACGGACTCGCGCGGTGCTGGTGGACCGGCGGCGAGACGCCCGACCCGTTGATGGCGGCCTATCACGACACGGAATGGGGCGTCTCCTGCCACGACGACGGGGAGCTGTTCGAGCGGCTCGTCCTCGAGTCGTTCCAGGCGGGCCTCGCCTGGATCACGATCCTGCGCAAGCGCGAGGGGTTTCGAGTGGCGTTCGAAGCCTTCGATCCGCGCGTCATCGCGGCCTACGCCGATGCGGATCGCGAGCGGTTGATGGCGGACGCATCGATCGTGCGCAACCGGGCGAAGATCGACGCGACGATCGGCAACGCCGCCGCGTTCCTGGCGACGACGGCGGCGTTCGGGTCATTCGACGCCTACCTCCGCTCGATCGTCGCAGGGCCGCCGACGCGGCTACCCGCGGATGCCGGTCCTGACGCGATCCCGGCGACGACCCCCATGTCGGATGCGCTGTCGCGTGATCTCAAGACCCGTGGCTTCCGATTCGTCGGCTCGACCATCGTCTATGCGTTCATGCAGAGCGTCGGCCTCGTCGACGACCACCTGCCGACGTGCTTCCGCTACCAGAGCCGGGAGCTGTGACAGCCTAGGTGACACGGGCACGAGGGAGACTTCTGGCAACGGAAGCCCCACGGAGAGACCGATGCTCACCACCGACTGCCCCATCTGCGACGAACCGGCGTTCGTCGAGGCGACCCTCGTCGCGATCGAGTGCGCGGGGTGCGGCCGCCTGGATATCGCCGGCGACGCTGACATGGCCCGCAACGCGACCGGGGACCTCGCGCGCGCTGCCTGAACGCCCGACCTCAGCTCCCTCGAGGGACTCGGAGTGTCGCGTGCCGCAGGTCGGCGACGGCCAGGAACGCCAAGCCGAGCAGCACCAGCGCGCCACCCATCAGCGCGATCGTGAATGAGCCGCTCGTCACGTCGATGAGGATCCCTCCGATCAGCAGACCCACAGGCTGCAGGCCCAGCGACATGGTCCGCGCGGTGCTCCCGATGCGGCCCATCAGTTCGTACGGCGACAGCACCGTGCGCAGGCTGATGTACGTGAGGAAGACGGCGGACTGGCTCACCCCGGCGAGTGCGCTGACGAGCAGCAGTGCCGGCTCGGACCCGGCCACGGCGACCCCCAGCAGCAGGATGCCGGTGATCACGGTCCCGCCGAGCAGGAACGGCGCGACCGGCCGGCCGGGCACGCGTGTCGTCAACAGCGCGCTGACCACCGTCCCGACGCCGTACGCGGCCAGGACGAACCCAAGCACGGCGTCGTCGTAGCCGAGGTCGCGCGTGATGTGAACGGTCAGCGCCGCGACGAGGGGCGCCGTCAGGATCGAGAGCAGCCCCCAGAACAGGATCGCCGCCCGCAGGACGGTGTGGCCGGCGATGAACGTGATCCCCTCGCGGATCTCCTCGATCAATGGGTTCCGTTTGCGGTCCATCGGGGCACGCAGATCGCGCCGGATGAACGCCAGGCCGAGTGACGAGACGGCGAACGTGGCGGCATCGATGGCCAGCGTCGGCCCGGGCCCGATGGCGGACGACAGGATCCCGGCGACCGCTGGCCCGACGATGTAGCCGCTCGAGTAGATCGCCTCGAAGTACGAATTCGCGAGGCTGATCTGACTGCGACCGACAAGGGTCGGGACGGCTGCCGTGTACGCGGCGAGGAAGAACGTCCGCAGCAGGCTCAACGGCGATGAGACGATGAGGATCACGACGATCGTCGGCCAGCCGAGGAACACGGAGAGCGGGATCAGGGCGGTCAGGGCCGCGCGGCCGAGGTCCGCCAGGAACATCATCCGGCGCCGATCGCCGCGGTCCGCGAGAGCTCCCGCGACCATCCCGAACAGGAGGTCCGGCAGCGTCTGGAGCGCACCGACGATGCCCATCATCAGACCGGAGCCCGTCAGCGCGAACACGAGGAGCGGGAGGGCCGTGAAGTTGACGGCATCGCCGATCGCCGATGCACCCTGGGAGCCCAGCACGACCTTGAAGTCGCGGTTCTGGCCGAGCGGGATCTCGCGTGCAGACGGCTCGATCACCTCGGAGGAAACGGGGTCGCTCACTCGCCGGATGGTAGGCGACCTAGGATGTGCGCATGGACCAGCATCTCGCCGCCGCCGCACTCATCGACGCCGGACGCCGCCTCGGCGCCCGCGGCCTCATCTCCGCAGGCGAGGGCAACCTCTCGCTGCGACTCGATGCCGAGCGCCTGCTCGTCACCCCGACCGGTGCGCGCAAGGACGAACTGGTCGAGGACGACCTCATCTTGATCCGCCCGGACCACGAGCCCCTCGCCGCGCGCTCGCCCACTGGCGGCCGACCCACGTCCGACCTGGCGATCCACCTGGCCGTCCACGCCGCACGGCCGGACATCCTTGCCGTCGCCCACGCACACCTGCCGGCATCCATGGCGCTGACGCTTGCCGGCGAGGTCCCCGACCCAGCCGCGCTGCCTGAGACGGCCTTCCACCTGCCGCGACTGCCGTTCGTGCCGTTTGCCGAGATGGGCAGCGAGGAACTGGCCGCGCGAATCGCCGCCGCGTTCAGCGAACCACCCGAGCCGCTCCCCCATGCCGTCCTGCTGGAGCGGCATGGCGCGGTCGCCGTCGGCCAGAGCCCGACGCAGGCGGTCGATCGGCTCGAGCTCATCGAGGTCCTGTGCCGGACCTGGCGGGATGCGTTGCTCGTCCGGGCCGCCCGATCCGCCATCGGTCCCGCCGCTATCCTCGGGGAGCCCATGGACGTTGCGACGTCGCAACGCAGCACAGCGGAGGGATCATGAACACGCGCGCCTACGTCGCCGAGCTCCTCGGGACGTTCCTCTTCTTCGGGATCGGCTACCTGTCGGTCGCCGCGTTCGGCGGGACAACGGGCGTCCCGGGCCTGCTCGTCGTGCCGTTCTCGTTCGGCTTCGGGCTGCTGGCCGCGATCTTCGCCTTCGGCCACGTGTCCGGCGGCCATTTCAATCCGGCGGTCACCGTGGCCGCGGTCATCGATGGCCGGACCTCCGTCCAGGACGCCGTCGGGTACATCGTCGCCCAGGTCATCGGCGCCCTCGCCGCCGGCGCGTTCGTCATGCTCGCGGTCTCGCAGGACGCGGTCGAGGCCGGCGTCACGCGGCCGGGCAACGGTGTCACCGAGATCGGCGCACTGCTCATCGAGATCTTCCTGTCGGCCGGGTTCATCGTGGTCATCCTGGCGTCCACCACGCACGCCAAGGCCCTCGCCGCCCTGGCTATCCCGTTGACCCTCGTCGCCATCCATTTCGCCTCGGCGACCTTGTCGGGGGCCAGCGTCAACCCGGCGCGGTCGATCGGGTCGGCGCTGATCGGTGGCGATCTCGCCGGGATCTGGATCTACCTGGTCGGGCCCATCGTGGGCGGTGCCCTGGGTGCCTTCGTCTACCGGTTCGCAGCGTCCGAGGCGCTGGCACCGAGCGGACCGACTGAAGCGTCGGCCGGCGGCACCGCCGCAGTCTGACCCGCGACCTCGGCCGCGGGGGTTGCGGGGGTTGCAGCCACCGCGGCCGCGGTTGCGGGGGTTGCAGCCACCGCGGCCGCCGCGCCGCGACCCGCGCCGCCGCTCACGTGGGGGTCGGCCAGCCAGCACGCCGCCGACTGGCCACCTCCGACATCGAACAGCGGCGGCGCCTCCACCGTGCATCGGTCGAACGCGACCGGACAGCGCGGATGGAAGCGACAGCCCGTCGGTACGTGCGCCGCATCCGGTGTCTCGCCCTCGAGGATCATCCGCTGGGCTCGCTCGCCCTGCGTCGGCGGATCGGGTGACGGGGAGACGGAGACCAGCGCCTGCGTATACGGATTGCGCGGCGACCTGATGACGGCCTCGGCCGGCCCGATCTCCATGATCGTGCCCAGATACATGACCGCGATCCGGTCCGCGATCACCCAGGCCAGCGACAGGTCGTGGGTGATGAACAGGTAGGTCAGGCCGCGCTCCTTGCGCAGGTCCAACATCAGGTGCAGCAGTTCGGTCCGGATGGAGACGTCGAGCATGGAGACCGGTTCATCGGCGACGATGAGGTCGGGGTCCATGACCAGCGCACCGGCGATGACGACGCGCTGACGCTGACCACCGGACAACTCATGTGGGTAGCGCAACGCGTATTCGGCGGGCGGGCGGAGGCCCGCGGCATCCAGGGCCTCCAGGACCTTGCGATCGCGGTCCTCGCCGGACATCCGCTCCCCCACCGACAGCGGTTCCGCGACGAAGTCGTAGATCGTCTGCTTCGGATTCAGCGTCTCGTACGGGTCCTGGAAGATCATCTGGACCCGCTTCCGATAGGCGCGCAGCGCACGCGTGCCCCACAGGTCGCTGACGTCCTGCCCGTCGAACGTGACGGTCCCGGCGGTCTGCTTGGTCAGCTTCACGATGACGCGACCGGCCGTCGTCTTGCCACTCCCCGATTCGCCGACCAGCGCCAGCACTTCGCCCGCCTCCAGGGTGAGGTCGATGCCGTCCACAGCCCGGACGACGCCAGCGGTCCGCCGCGTGATGGTGTCGAGCATGCCGCCGCGCACGGGGAAGTGGACCTCCAGGCCCTGGATCCGCAGCAGCTCGGTCATGCGCCCGCCTCCGTCGCCCTGGCCGGGCTCGTCGCCGCTGCCGGGGCCGTCGCCGAGGCCGCCGGAGTAGCCGTGGCGACCGTGGTCGTCCCGTCGATGCCGGGCGGATACAGGTGGCAGGCGACACGCACGCCGTCTTCGAAGCGCACCTCTGGCGGCACGACCTCAGTGCAGACCGGCATGACGGCCGGACACCGCTCGGCGAAGGCGCAGCCGGGTGGCGGGTGGCGCAGATCCGGAGGCGAGCCGGGGATGACGTCCAGCGTCCGCCGGTCGGCCCGGATGTTCGGGAAGGCCGAGACCAGCTTCTGCGTGTATGGGTGCCGCGGCGCGCTGAACACGCGATGGACCGGGCCCTCCTCGGCGACCTTGCCGGCATACATCACCAGCACCCGGTCGCACGTCTCGGCCAGCACGGACAGGTCGTGGGTGATCAGGATCAGCGACAGCCCCAGGTCGCGACGCAACTGCTCGAGCAGTTGCAGGATCTGGGCCTGGACCATGACGTCGAGGGCGGTCGTCGGCTCGTCGCCGATGACCAGCGCCGGGTCGCAGGCGAGGGCCATCGCGATCATCGCCCGCTGGCGCATCCCGCCCGACAGCTCGTGCGGATACGCAGCTCCTCGCTTGCGCGGGATCCCGACGAGCTCGAGCAGGTCACCGGCCCGCTTGCGTGAGCTGGATCGATCAAGCCCCAGCCGCAGCTCGACCGGCTCGGCGATCTGGTCGCGGACCCGCTGGACCGGGTTCAATGCGTTCATCGCGCCCTGGAAGACGATCGCGATCTCCCGCCATCGGTAGCGCTGCAGCTGCCTCTCGGTCTTGGGCACCAGGTCGATGCCGTACAGCTCGACCGACCCTGCGCTGATCCGGGCATTGCTCGGCAGGAGACGGACGAGCGACAGCGCGGTCGTCGTCTTGCCGCACCCGGATTCCCCGGCGATGCCGAGCGCTTCGCCGTCGTCCACGTGGAAGTCGACGCCACGGACGGCCTTGACGGACCCGTCCGGCAGGGCGAACCGGATGGCCAGGTCGTGCACGTCCAGCAGGCGCGCCGCAGGATCGGCCTGCTTGGGCAGCGGCCACTGGCGGCGGCCCCGGACCGTGATGCGCTCGGCTCCCTCAGCGGTGGTCATCGACGGCCTCGCAGCTTCGGGTTCAGGACGTCGTCGAGCGCGCCACCCACGAGTGTGAAGGCGAGCACCACGAGGACGATGCCGATGCCCGGCGGGGCGATCACCCACCACGCCCCAAGACTCGCCGCACCGTCCGACTGAGCCTGGTTCAGGAGCTGCCCCCAGGATGGCTGGAACGGGTCGCCCAGGCCGATGAACGACAGTGTCGTCTCGGTCAGGACCGCACCGGCGAAGGTGAGGACGGTATTCGCCACGATCAGGTTCACGACGTTCGGCAGGATGTGCCGGCGCATGATCCAGCCCGGCCCCGCGCCGACCACCCTGGAGCGATCCACGAAGGCACGCTCGCGCAGGGACAGGGTCTGGCTGCGGATGATCCGAGCCGTGGAGGCCCACGACGTGATCCCGATCACGATGACGATGACGACGAGCGTCACGCGCATCCCGAGGAACTCCGCCTGAGCGCCGATCAGCTCGATCAGGATCGGCGCCAGGATCAGGGCCAGCACGAACGTGGGCAGGACGAGGAAGAAGTCGGTCAGGCGCATGAGGATCGTATCGATGGCGCCGCCGAGGAAGCCACTGACGATGCCGATCACCGCGCCGATGAAGACCGTGATGACCGTCGCGAGCATGCCGATGATCATCGACACGCGCGTGCCGTGGATGGTCAGATTGGCCATGTCGCGACCCTGTCGATCCGTCCCGAAGAGATGCAGCGCTGACGGTGCATCGAAGCGGAGGCCGCTCGCAGAGACGACGTTCTCCAGCGGCCCGACGATGAGATCGGGGGCGATGGCGAGGATGATGAACACGGTCAGGATGACGCTGCCGATGAGCCCGTCCCGGCGGCCGAGGAAGTGCCCCGTCGCCGAGCGAAGGCTCGCGATCCGCCGACGGATGGCGCCGCGGTGCAGGGTCGCCCCGACGGTGTCCGTGCCGGCCGTCATGTCCGGACCCGCGGATCGAGCAGGCTGTACACCAGGTCGGCCAGCAGGTTGGCCACCACGACCGAGACCGCCAGCAGCAGGAAGATGCCCTGCAGGACCGGGTAGTCACGCGCGGCCAGGGCATCGACCGTGAGGGTCCCGATGCCGGGCCAGTTGAACACGACCTCGGCGGTGATGGCCCCCGCGATGACGTAGCCGAACTGGATGGCCACGATCGTCACGGCCGGCAGCATCGCATTGGGCAGCGCGTGGGTGCGCAGGATGCGCCCGTCCGTCAGGCCCTTGGCTCGAGCCGTCTGGACGTAGTCCTCCGACAGTGTTTCGATGATCGATGAACGCATGAGGATCGAGTACAGCCCGATCAGTCCGAGCGACACCGTCGCCAGCGGAAGGAACAAGTGGTGGCCGAAGTCGAGCAGCTGGTCGGCGAACGACTCGAATTGCCGTCCCGCCGTGAGCATGCCGAAGGTCGGGAACCAGCCGAGGGTCGACGCGAAGATGACGAGCAGGAACATGCCCAGCACGAAATAGGGCGTCGAGTAGAGGATGAGCGAGATGCCGTTGCCGACATAGTCGACCGGCCCTCCTTTCCGCCACCCGGCATACGCACCGAGCGCCATCCCGACGACGATGGCGATGATCTCGCCAAGCCCGAACAGGATCACGGTCGGCCAGATGCGGCTGCCCAGGACCTCGGTGACGGGCAGGCCGCGGTACTTGTACGACAGGCCCAGATCGCCCTGCGCCGTCGCGCCGATGAACGCCACGAATTGGTCAGGGATGAGCGGCTTGTCGAGGCCCCACTTCTCGCGCAGATCGGCCTTGACCTGGGCCGAGATATTTGGGTTCCGGGTCAGGACCCGCTCTGGCGAACCGGGCATCATCCGGAACAGGATGAAGTTGAGGACGACGATGAACAGGATCGTCAGAACAGCCTGGATCAGGCGCCTGGCGACGAACCCCATGGCGCGCTGGCGGTCAGCGGGCGGAGGCCGCGATCACGCGACCTCCGATTGTGAGCGACGACATCCGCGCGGTCACCCGCTCGGTCACTCGTCCTCCACGGTGGCGACCCGTCGTCGACGAACCAGCACCAACGCGACGACGGCGATGGCCACGAGGGCCAGGATCACGATGAGGATCGTGCTGCTGTCACCGCCGGTCGTGCCCGGATCCGTCGGGACGCTGCTGGGTGCTGCCGTCGGGGCCCCGCCGTCGCTCGGGGCGGCGGTCGGTTCGGGCTCCGAGCCGGCCAGCTTGAGCTGGGTGTAGCCGTACGGGCCGTAGCCGAAGAGCGGCGTTCCGTTGTCGGGCTGGTTCACCCAGTTGGTGAACCGATCGGAGCGGTAGGCGTGGAGCGACGCGTCGTAGTACAGGATGTGGTACGGCGCTTCGTCGTACATGATCTCCTGCATCTGGTCGATCGCGGCCTTGCGCGCTTCCGGCGTGGTCGCCTCGTTCTGTTCCTTGAACAGGGCGTCGTACGCTGGGTTGCAGTACAGGCTGTCGCTCGAGCCACCGATCTGGTCGCAGGTGAAGATCTCGAGCAGCGAGTTCGGGTCGACATCACCGCCCCAACCCCAGATGAACAGGTCGTAGTCGGCGGTGTAGTCGGCCTCCGGATCGGCCTCAGGCGACAGCATCAGGTCGATCAGCGTGTCCGAGTCGTACTGGGCCGCATTCACCGTGATGCCAAGGTCCGCCCACCACGTCGTGATGAACTCCGCGGCGGTGGCATAGGTCGTGTCCGAGTCGGGGAAGACCATGTCGAGGACGATCGGGTTGCCCTCCTTGTCCAGCCGGGCTCCGGACGCGTTGACGACGTACCCCGCCGCCGTGAGCTTCTGGTCGGCCAGCGCGATATCGAACGTGCGTGGCGCGGCCGGTTCGGTGTGCCAGGCCGTCTGGAACGGCGGGACCTGTGTCGTGGCAACGTCGCCATAGCCACCCAGGACGCGATCGACCAGGAGCTCCTTGTCGATCGCATAGCCGAGGGCGTCGCGGAACGCCGCGTCGAGCAGTGCCGGCGTGGACGGGCCACCGCCAGGGATCGTGTTACCGGTCCCTGTGCCGTACGTGTTGAAGCCGAGCTCCGTGAAGCCGTTCGCCGTGCCGGCGACCGTCGTGATGCCGGCCTCGCCCTGCAACTGGTCGAACTGGTCGGACAGCAGGCTCTGGGCGTAGTCGAGCTCGTCGTTGCGCAGCGCCTGCGCCATCGTGTCTTCCGTCTTGAAGAACTGCATCACGATCGCATCAGCCGCGAGCTCGCTGCGGTAGTTGGGGTTCTTCGTGAAGCGCACGAACTGGCCGGTCTGCCACTCCTGCGCCTGGTACGGGCCGGATCCGACGATCGGCGCGACGAACTGGTCGTCGCAGATCGTGTCGGCCTTGTCCGCCCAGACGTGCGCGGGCAGGATCGGGACATACGTCTTGAGGATGCGGTCGTTCGCCCGATCGAGCGTCACGACGAGCGTCTCCGGATCCGGTGCCGCGACGGCGCTCACGCCGGCGTTGGTCAGGTACGGATCGATGTAACCGAGACACATCGCGCCGGCGTCCGATGCCACTGCGTCAAGCAACAGCTGGAGCGAGAATCGGGCGTCCTCGGACGTCGCAGCGGTCCCGTCGGACCACAGCTTGTCCGGGGCGATCTTGAACGTGTACTCGGTGCCAGCGTCGTTGACGGTCCACGAGTCCACGAAGCCCGGGACGGGCTCCAGCGCCTGGCCGAACCCGACGAGCAACTCGTAGTTGAGCGTGAAGACCTCGAACCCGACGACGAGCGCTGTCTGGTACGGATTCATCGAATCCAGATCCTGCCCGGTCCCGACGCGAAGCACGTTGGAGGTCTGCGCCGTGACCGGCGCGACCCCCGGGACCAGCAGGGCCAGCGTCAAGCCGGTCGCGGCAAGCGCGCGCCCCAGCCGGGTACGCATGGGTGAACGCATCGGTACCTCCTCGATCGGGCCCGGATGCATCACCCTGGGCCGCAGAACGGATTCCCCTCGCAGCGGTCGCGCCGACTCCTCCCCGAGCCGACTGGCGGGTACCTTGGCACACGCCGGGGGGTGGTGCAAATCGCGGTGCGCAGCGTGGGCCACCACAAACGGCGCTCCGTCAGACCATCCAGTGCGTCGAGGGAGCCTCCTCGAGCAGGATCGGCCGGTCGATCCGGAAGGCGTCGAGCTCGCCGTCGGAGGGCGAGGTGCCGTCGATCGCCAGTTCGACCAGGACACGACCCAGTACGCTCGCGTACTTGAAGCCGTGTGCCGCGCCGAGGCCGACCAGGACCCCGGGAGCGTCCGGTACGCGGTCGACGACGAAGTCGCGGTCGGGCGTCAGCGTGTACAGGCAGGTCCTGGTCAGGATCGGTGGGCCGACTGCGCCCGGCAGGCGCTCAGCGAGGAACGCGCCGAGCCGCTCGAACGCCGGGTCGTCTCGCTCGAACGTCCGGTCGTCCGGCGTCGTCGGCTGGCCGCCGCAGTCCTGCGCGGCCTTGGGCCCGGCCTGGCCATACGTCGGGAAGCCGTAGAAAGACGGCTCGTCCATCCAGATCCAGACCGGGAATCGGTCGGGCGCGAAGGCCTGCGGATCCGGGCAGGCGTAGTACGTCACCTGTTCCTTCGTGATGGTCAGCGGCAAGCGCCGATCGAACGAGGCCAGGAGGTCGTTCGTCCAGGCGTCCGCGGTGATCACGACACGATGCGTGCCATAGGTCACGCCACCGGCGTCGACGTCGTAGCCATCGCCGGCCATCGGTCGGATGGCGGTGACCGGGGTCCGGTCCAGGAGGGTCGCACCGCGCTCCGTCGCCAGCCGCCGGTGCGCGGCGTTGCCACGGAACGGGTCAGCCAGGCCGCCCTGCGGCTGGAACATCGCGGTCACGTCATCGGTCAGGTGCCATTGGGGCCAGCGGCGCATGACCTCGCCGGCGTCGAGCAGCTCGAAGGGAACGTCCTCCGAGGCCAGACTGTCCGTGTAGTCGGCCTTGGGGATCGTGGGGTCGTCTGGCCACAGGTCCAGGCCCCCGGTGATGGTCACGATCGGCGGCCCGCCCGCCTCGTCCTGGACGTCGGCCCAGGTGGCGTACGCCCGTTTCGCCAGCCGCACGTAGTCCGGTCGGTGGTAGGACAGCCGGATGATGCGGCTGTGGTCGGCGGAGGCCCCGTTGGCGTGCCCCAGTTCGAAGCGCTCGAGGCCGAGCACCCGCGTCCCGGGCCGGGTGCTCGCCCAATACGCGGCGGCAGACCCGATGGCACCCAGGCCGATCACGATCACATCCCAGTCTCGACGGTCGGTGGTCACGGCCGCGACTGCAGGTCTGCCGCGGCGGCGAGCTGGCGGGCGAGCGCGACGCGTTCGATGGCCACGACGCTCAGGACATCGCTGATCCGCCCGTCGAGGGTCATCGCCAGCGCCTCACTGAACGGCAGCCAGCGCAGTTCGAGCGATTCCGTGGCCTCAGGCTCGGCGTCGCCTTGGGTCAGGCCAGTGGCCAGGAACAACACCGCGCGCTCGTCGGTGACGGAGTTGGAGAGGGCGAGGCGTCCGAGCTCGACCCATGTCGTCGCTGTCAGGCCGGTCTCCTCGCGCAGCTCGCGCTGGGCGCCATCGAGCGCCGATTCCCCCGCTGGCACGCCACCCTCCGGAATCTCCCAACTGACCTCATCCAGCGCGTAGCGGTGCTGGGCGACCAGCAGGGTCCGATCCTCGCCGTCGAAGACCAGGACGCCGACGGCGAGATTCTCGAAGTGGACGACACCATAGATGCCGTCAGCACCATCCGGCCGGGTCACTTCGTCGTGCCAGACCGTGATCCACGGGTTGTCGTAGGCGATGCGGCGCGACCGCCGCTCGAATCGTCCATCCATGTCGAGGTGCATCGTCGCATGCGGCGGGCCGACGCTGCCCGGGCGGCCGCCCCGACCCGTAGACTCCGGCGCGTGATCGACCGTCCCGCCAGCGAGCCGCGCTTCGAGGTCGAGGTCATGCTGGACGTCCGGATCACAGCACGGGACGGGGTCCAGCTGTCGGCCAACCTGTGGCGCCCGCGGACCGATGCTCGGGTTCCGGCGATCCTCGAGATGATCCCGTACGGCAAGGACAACTGGCGGCGAGCCAGCGACGAGAGCCGCGGACAGTGGTTCGCGGCGAGGGGCTATGTGCTCTGCCGGGTCGACGTTCGCGGGACCGGGTCGTCGTTCGGAGTCGCGCTCGACGAGTACACCGCCGACGAGACGCGCGATGGGTACGACGCGGTCGAGTGGCTGGCCGACCAGCCCTGGTGCGATGGCAATGTCGGGATGTGGGGCATCAGCTACGGCGGGTTCACCGCCATCCAGGTCGCCGCCCTTCAGCCACCGCACCTGCGCGCGATCATCCCGGTCATGGCGACCGACGATCGCTATCTCGACGACGTGCACTACCGCGGGGGGTGCGTGACCGCCAGCGAGTTGTCGCAGTACGCGGTCAGCCAGGTGGCGATGAACGCGATGCCGCCCGAGGCCGCGTTCCGGGGCGAGGCCTGGCGCCCCGACTGGCTGGAACGACTCGATGCCACGCCGCCATGGCTGTTCACGTGGCTGCGCGAGCAGACCGATGGCCCGTACTGGCGGCAGGGCTCGCTCGCGCCGGACTACGGGGCGATCACCGCGGCGATCTTCAATGTGGGCGGCTGGCAGGACTCGTACGTGGATCCAGCGTTGCGGATGCAAACGCGCTGTCCGGCGCCGTCGCACACGCTCGTGGGCCCGTGGCACCACGCGTGGCCGCATGACGCGGAGCCCGGGCCGAACATCGACGAACTGCACGAGTTCGTGCGCTTCTTCGATCGACACCTGCGGGGCCAGACGAACGGCTGGGACGATGAGCCGGCGGTCGTCTGGTTCGAGCGCGACTGGTCACCGCCCGAGGCGTTCCCTCGCGTGGCGGCCGGCCGGTGGCGAGCCACGAGCGCCTTCCCGCATCCATCGACGACGACCCGGTCACTGGCATTTGGCGACGGCCGGCTGACGAGCGAGGCCGAGGCGGGCGGCAGGGACGGGGTCGACCGCTTTGCACATCGTCCGACGACGGGGACCCGCGGGCCGCTCTCCTGGGGCGCAGGTGGCCCGCCCAACGGTCTCGCCCGCGATCTGCGCCGCGACGAGGACGCCGGTCCGACGTACACGTCGACGCCACTCGACGGCGGCCTGGAGGTCTTCGGCGTCCCGGAGATCGTCGTCCACCTCGCCGTGGATGCGCCTGTCGCGATGCTGTCCGTGCGTCTCGGCGACGTGGCGCCAGATGGATCGGTGGCCCTGGTCAGTGCCGGCCTCCTGAACCTGACCCACCGGCGGTCGCATGCAGCTCCTGCGGCGATGCCACTCGGCGTCGTCGAGGAGATCCGCGTGCCATTGCGGAGCGCCGGCTATCGCTGGGCGCCTGGGCATCGGATCCGGATCGCGCTGTCGTCGTCGCTGTGGCCCGTCGTCTGGCCCTCGCCGTTCCCGTGCACCTTCGACGTCCATCGCGGACCGGCCACGCCGTCCCGTCTGGAGCTGCCGGTCATCCCGCCCGCCGGCGGTCCCGGCGACCTGGATGTGCCCGGGTTCCGCCTGGACCCGCCCGCGCTGGCGTCGCTGGACCCCGTCCCGCTCGACGGTCAGGGTCCGGCCGCGGACGACGCGCCGGTGTGGCGCATCGAGGAGGACGTCATCGCCGACTCGACGACCGTCCACATCCACGACGGTGGTGAGGCCATCGTGCCGGACGGCCGCCGCCTGTACGCCGCCGAGACGCTGCGACTCACCGCCCATGCAGCGGACCCGGCGCGGGCGGAGATGACGGCCGACGTCGTCTATCGCTGGCAGGAGCGCGAGATCGATCGTGACGGCGCCCTGACGGCGATCGAGATCCGGGCCGTGTCGCGCCAGACGAGCAGCGCGACGGACTTCGACCTGAGTGTCGATCTGCAGGTCGATGTCGATGGCGAACGATTCTTCACGCGCTCCTGGTCGGAGCGGATCCCGCGACACCTGGTCTGACCAGCCGCACCTCCGCTACATCGCGCAGGTCTCGTGATGCACGTTTGCTCCCGCCGACCGCGGGTGTTCCTGGGTGATGCACCTCCGCTGCATCGCGAGATCGGCCTCACCTCGAACTCATCACCTGAATGGCGGCCGGTCAGGGTCACCCAACGGGTCGTTGCTGGCTGGCACCCATTTCCGGTCAGGCGGTGATGCCGCGGAGGTGCATCACGCGACCAGCCAGGGCGCGGGGCCAGGGAAAAGGACATCAGAACCAGGACATCCGGGGCGAGCGCATGCGGACCGAGCACAGGCCGGGCGAATCAGCCAGCGGCGCCGCCGATGAGCGGACGAACGGCGTCGGCGATCGCGGCGCGCGCCGGTTCGGTGTCGTACCGCAGCAACGGATCGGGATCAAGGATCACCTCGGTCCGGCGACCTTCCTGCTGGACATACAGGACCGGATAGAGAGCCCCCGTCCCATCTGCCTCCAGGGTGACCGCCACGCCATCGGCGCCGTGATCATCCAGGAGATGCGTCAACGGCTGGACGCCGTCGTCCACGAGGCCCAGCGTCGGATCGACGGTCACGGCGCGCGCGAGGTAGCCCTTCTGGTGCCACAGCTCTGGCCCCTCGGTCAGCTCGGTCGCGATGAAGCCGACGAGGTCGGACGCTGCGATGGCCGGCCGCGGTCGAGCCACGCCGAATCGGGACGCGGCGAGGTGGCCGGCGAGGACCCGTGCGTTGTATCGAGCGCCGTGGACCGCCCCTGAGTTGCTCGGCATGCCGTGCTTGCGCAGGCCTTTCGACCCCTGGCCGATCGTGCCGGCGAAGTAGATCCCGGGCACGCTCTGGCTCTCCCACCACGAGGTCTGGGTCGGCAGGCGCGCTGCCCCGAACGTCGTCACGCCGAGATCCGGCAGATCCAGCAGGGGTGACACGAAACCCGTGGCCGAGATGACGTCGTCGACCTCGACGGACAGGTCTGGCCCGCCGTCCGAACGGCGAACCCGCACCTCGAAGCCGACCCCGTCCGCCAGCGGCGCGATCCGATCGATCGAGGCATCGAGCACCGCGACCCCACCACCCAGCACGTAGTCCTCGAACGGCTGGACGTAACGGGCGCGGACGCCGACGAGCGAGCGCGTATCGACCGACAGCTTCGTCGCGGACGGCGAGGCCAGGATCAGCTGGCGCGCCCATGGCAGCAGGCCACTCGCCAGCTCGAACCCGGAGTTCTGCTTGCCGATGATGAAGATGCGTCGACCGGCGTAGGACTCGGCGGGGCGCACCTCGGCGTAGTGATAGGCGTGCTCCATCCCCTCGCCGGGCGGGGTGAACGGCTGCGACACACCGACCGCGACGACGAGGGCCTCGCAGCGGTACTCCCCGTCGACCGTCTCGACCACGAGTCGTTCCCCGGCCGGGCCATCCTCGCGCCGCGTCCCGGTCCAGGCGCACTCGTAGCGGACCTGCACTCCTGCCCGTTCGGCGAACGCCGCCAGGTTCGCCTCCATCTCCGGCCGCGACGGGAAGTACGACGAGCCGTCCATCAGCTCCGGCTGGATGGCGCGGGCCGCCGGATCGTCCGTCAGGAGGCTGTTCCAGTCATAGCGTTCGTAGGTCCGCGTGCCTCGGTCGACCGGGGCGTGCGGCTTCGTCCAGGAGAGCAGCCGCTGGAAGAACGGCCAGTGCCGGAACATGCCGCCCGGACCGGCGTCGGCGGAGATGACGGCATGATCGACACCCAACGCCGACAACGAAGAGGAGACCTGGAGCCCGCCGGGCCCGGAGCCGATGACGACGACCGGGTAGTCGCCCGGCGGGAACGGTCGGGTCAGCTCCGCCATCGGTTCGCGGCTCGCAGGCGACGAGCCTGCGCCTGGAGCATCCGATACATGACATTGGGATGCTCGACAAGGAAGGCCTCCACGGCCGGGCCCGCGAGGACGAGGCAGCGCAGCGGGCGGGATGCCACGACATCGGCGATGGGCGGCTCGCCCAGGAGGATCGACACTTCCCCGAAGAAGTCGCCGCGACCGAGCGTGGCCCGCTCATGACCATCGACGACGATCATCGCCTCGCCATCGACGATCACGTGGAAGGCCGAGCCGCTGATGCCCTGTCGAAGCACGCGCTCGCCGTCGGCGTACGCGACCTCCTCGAACGTGTGGACGATGCGCGCCAGCTGCGGTGACGTCAGATCGGCAAACAGGCCGAACCCGGCGATCGCGTCGATGAGATCCTCGCGGCCAGCCATGGCGCAATGGTGCCACGCTGGGGCAAGCGTCGTCCGTGCGACGTGCGCCGGGATACCGGTCGCGGGTGCCCGTCGCGGTCAGCCGGTCCGCGCTACCTTGACGCTCAGCCGACCGCGGCGCAGCATCCGAGGCACCCAGCAGGAGATTCGCATGACCATCACCACCGACCGACGGACTGCACTCCTGGCTGCGGCCCCGCTCTTCGCCGCCATGGATGCCGACGGGATCGAGCGGATCGCCGCCCGCGTCGTCGAGGTGGAGTTCGCGTCCGGACACGTCATCGCCCGCCAGGGCGAGATCGGCACGGGGTTCTTCCTGATCGCCAGCGGCGTGGTGAGGGTCATCCGCGACGGCACCGAGGTCGCCACGCTCGGGCCGGGCGAATTCTTCGGCGAGCTGTCCATCCTCGATGGCAAGCCAAGGACCGCGCAGGTCGTCGCGGCCGAGCCCGCCGTCTGCCTGGCGTTGGCCACGTGGGACTTCGAGGCCGTCGTGGCCGAGGAGCCGGCGGTCGCCCTGGCCGTGCTGCGCGCCCTCGCGACCCGACTTCGGTCGCTCACCGAACCGCAGCGTCACTGACCCGAGGCGGCCGAAGCCTGGATGACGTTGTGGCCGAGGCCATGGGCGACGATGATGGCACCGAGCCGACGGACCACGAGGAGTCGCGATGACCATGCACGCTCAGCTGGGCGCCAGCCCGGGACGAAGCCTCGAGCCGATCCAGTTGCTCGACGGCGATGTCGACGCCGAGCCGGACCCGGCCGCGCTCATCCTGACCTGTGCGAACTGCGGCGCGGCCATGGACGAGCGCAAATGCAAGCTCATCTGTCGATGCGGCTACTTTCTGTCCTGCTCGGACTACTACTGAGGCGACCGCGATGACCGAGCCCATCCCGGCGATCGATCGGCGCGTGGAGGTACCCGTCTCCGCGGCTGTCGCGTGGGCCGCGCTGACTGATCCGGCGCGCGTCGCCGAGTGGTTCACGGATGCCGTCCCGGTCGGAGCCGTCGGCGATGACTACCGCCTGGACTTCGGCGACGGCACCGTCGTGGACGGCGCGATCGAGTCGCTCGAGCCCGGGCGATCATTCGGCTATTCGTGGCGCTGGGCCGGCGCACCCATGACGGAGACGACCCATGTGCGATGGGCCGTCGAGCCGGCCGCTGGCGACGATGGGACGACGATCCGGCTCGTGCACGATGGCTGGGCGAGCGCCGGCCTCGATCTCGGCGCACGCGACGACCACGATGGCTACTGGGCGGGCTATCTCGAGGACCTCGTCGACGTCGTTCGCGACTCGGCCTGAGGTCCCGTAGACTGACCCGCAGATGAGCGAGAAGACCGGCATCCCCAAGAACCCCGGCCGCCGAGAGCTGGGCATGACCGCGACCCTGCTTTTCCCGAACCGCGAGATCGTCGAGCAGTACTACGTCCCGGTCATCTACACCGCCTGCCGGACGTGCTATTCGGAAGAGGCACCGGAGTCGATCTTCCGGCGCGCCGTGGACGGCGACTTCGACCAGCAGAAGATGCAGAAGCTGATCTCGTCGGTGATCGAGAGCGGACACGGGTCGACCATCGAGCACATCGTCTTCACGTTCGCCATCACCGGGGTATCGCGGACGCTGTCGCACCAACTTGTGCGCCATCGCGCGGGCGTCGCCTTCGACCAGCAGAGCCAGCGCTACGTGAAGTACAAGGGAGCGGCCACGATGCTCCCCCACTCCATCGCCGAGGGCGACGCGGAACTGCGCCAGCGGTACGAGGCCCAGGTGGACGGTGCGCTCGACCTGTACGGCGAGATGGTCGGCGCGGGCGTGCCCGGCGAGGATGCCCGGTTCGTCTTCCCGAACGGGACGCGGACGAACCTGGTCATGACCACGAACCTGCGCGCGCTCATCCACATGTCCGGGCTGCGCCTGTGCACGATGGCGCAGTGGGAGATCCGCCGCCTGTTCCAACTGATCCGCCACGAGATCTTCGGCGTGTCGCCCTTCCTCGGGTCGTTCCTGGCGCCCAAGTGCGTGCCGCTCGGGTATTGCGACGAGTTCAACAATCGCGATGAGCATTGCCCCATCCGCCCACACAAGGACCGCGTCCTGCAGGCGTGGCAGGAAAAGGCGACAGCCGCGCGTGCCGCGGGACGGGAACTGCCGCAGGTCTAGGGGGTCGAGCGGAGGCGGCCCGCGTGGCCGGCCCGCGTCGCCTCGGCTGTGGTCGGCACGCGTCGCCTCGGCGGTGGTCGGCACCTCTGGCCGTGCGGCGGTCAGCCGTCCCCGAGATCGATCAGGAATCGACGGACGACCTTGGCCAGGCGCGGGCCGGCGACCAGGCCGGATTCCAGGACCTCCTCATGGGTCAACGGTGCCCCGGTGTAGCCCGCCCCGGCATTCGTGACCAGCGACACGCCGCATACCTCGAGGCCGACCCATCGCGCGGCGATGCACTCGAGGACCGTGGACATCCCGACCGCATGCCCGCCGAGGCCGGCCAGCATGCGCACCTCCGCCGGCGTCTCATAGGTCGGCCCGGTCAGGCCGACGTAGATGCCCTCCTCGAACGCGACGTCCTCCGCCTTGGCGGCGGCATGCAGGCGCGCGCGGAGGCGCGGGCTCCAGGCATCGGTCAGATCGGTGAAACGCTCCCCCATCGCGTCGGCATTCGGACCCATCAGCGGCGAGCGACCGGTCAGGTTGATGTGATCGCGCATGACCATGAGCGTGCCCGGGCCGAATTTCGGATCGAGGCCGCCAGCCGCGTTGGTCAGCACGACGATCTGGGCACCAAGGGCATGGAACAGGAGCACGGGCTGGACCACGAGCCCGGGATCGTTGCCCTCATACAGATGGAATCGGCCCTGGAGCATGACCACCGGCCGACCGCCGAGGATGCCCAGCAACAGGCGACCGGCATGACCCGGTGCCGTCGCCGCCGGCCAGCCCGGCAGATCATCGAACGGGATCGCGACGGCGTCCTCCAGGTCGTCGGCGAGGCCACCGAGCCCGGATCCGAGCACGATCCCGACCTCCGGGACCAGCGCGGTCCGCGCACGGACCGCGGCCAGCAAGGCGGCGATCCGAGGTGGCTGCTCACTCGGCGCGATCGGCCGGGTCGGATCCACGCGTGACCCGGGCTCGGGCGGGGCGGGAAGGTCGGACATCAGGGCCTCCAGCTGCTCGTCGCGCGGCGGCGAGGGCCGGCGGGCCTCGTCCGCGGCCGGCGGGGGCCTCGTCCTTGGCGGCGGAGCCTCGTCGTTGCCCGTCGTGGCCTCGTCCGTGGCGGCGGAGCCTCGTCGTTGCCCGTCGTGGCCTCGTCCGCCCGACGAGCGTATCGACACCGGGATGCCGATCGCGACCCGTCGGGCGATCACCGTGCGGCGCGACAGTGGTGAGACTGCTATACCGCGGCGAGCAACGAAGCGCCCGAAGCGACCGGCGGCGAAACGGCAGGTCCTTGATATGATCGCAGTCCAGCGTTCCTGTCGGCCCCTTCGGGCACGTTCAACGATATGGCCCGCCCGTCGGCTTGGTCAACGGACTTGTCCACGATTCTGGCGGCTGACGGCGGGCATCCGTCCACCACTTTCCGCGGCGGTGTGGATAACTGGTGGGCCGCGGGAGGCGCTCGGGCCCCGGACGCGGCACTCGTCGCGCGCTCACCAGGCGGGCGCTCCTGTGGGGAGCAGATCCAGGACAGACGCCTCGTGGAGGTATGCCCAGACGACACGCTGTGTCGTTCTGGCGAAGGGTGCACGAGGGTTCTGTTGCGGCTTCGCTCCTCAGAGGAGCGAAGCCGCGTCGGCGCTCCTGTGGGGAGCACGCAGCGCGCTCCTGTGGGGAGCACGCAGCGCGGGCCGCGCTCGCGCCGCGCACAGGCCGCGCTCGCGCCGCGCGGCCAGCTACTGGGTGACTTGCCCCTACCCGCCCATCGCGAACATCTCGATCCTGGGCAGGTCCGGGCGCCCGTCACGGTCCCGCTCATGGGTCGCCTGCGAGCGCAGTTCCGAGTACCGGTCGTCGCGGACGCGCCACGCATCGGTGAGGAACGTGGCGAGCCCCGCATCGTCAACGGTCGCGTCTCGCAATACGGCGCGGACATCCAGTCCGCTGGCGGCGAACAGACACGTGTACAGCTGGCCATCCGCTGACAACCTGGCCCGCGTGCAATCCCGGCAGAACGGCATCGTGACCGACGAGATGATCCCGAACTCGCCGCTCCCGTCCAGGTAGCGCCAGCGGCCGGCGACCTCGCCGCGATAGCCGGGCTCGGCCGGTTCGGCCGGCCACTCGGTCGTGATCATGTCGCGCAGCTCGGCCGCGGACACCACCTCATCCAGGCGCCAGCCATTCGAGTGACCGACATCCATGTACTCGATGCAGCGCAGGGTGGCGCCGATCTCGCGGGCCCAGCGGGCCATCGGCACGACCGACGACTCGTTGACACCCCGGCGCACGACCATGTTGATCTTGAGCGGCGTCAGGCCGGCCTCCAGCGCCGCGTCCACGCCATCGAGCACGCGGGCCACCGGGAAGTCGATGCCGTTCATCGCACCGAAGACGGCGTCGTCGAGCGAATCCAGGCTGACCGTGACGCGTCGCAGGCCGGCGTCGGCCAACCGCTGGGCCAGTGCCCGCAGGGCGGCCCCGTTCGTCGTCAGCGTGAGGTCCAGCTCGCGCCCGTCGGTCGTGCGCAAGGCCGCGAGGCGCTCGATCAGCGCGGGCAGGTCGCGCCGGACGAGCGGCTCGCCACCGGTGATCCGCAGCTTCTCGACCCCGAGCGCAGTGAATGCCCGGGCTGCGCGCTCGATCTCCTCGAACGACAGCAGCTGATCGCGCGGCAGGAACGCGTAGTCGCGCCCGAACACTTCCTTCGGCATGCAGTACGTGCAGCGGAAGTTGCAGCGATCGGTGACCGAGATGCGCAGGTCGTGGAGCGGCCGTCCGAGCCGGTCGAGGGGCGTCATGAGGCCCTCTATCGTACTCCGCTCGCCTCATCCAGCCGGATGACCGGCGACCGTGGTCGGACTCTGCCGGTACGACCGGCGTTGCCTGCTGGTACCACTAGCGGACTCCACCGGACCCGACCACGCTGGCACGATTGCGTCCACGCCCGACTCCCGCGGCCCGGCCGCGAGCCCCGACATTGACGAGGATGCACGCGATGGCCATCACGGATGCGAAGCCCGGTTTCCGCCTCCCCTGGACTGCCGAACGTGGCGACACACCTGCGGTCCCCGACAGCGAAGCATCATCCACGACCGAAGCCGCGGTCGATCCTGCCCCAGATCACGAGGACGAGACGCCCGCCATGATCGACGTGTCCGCTTCCACCGCGAGCGAGGCGACCGATGTCGCCGTCGCACCCGACTCCACGCCCGTCGCGACGACGCCGCCGCCCGCGCCTGCTCCGGCGCGCAAGCCGAACAAGCTGATGGCTGACCTCACGCGCGCCATGCAGGCCGCCGCTGAGGAAGCCCGGACCGATGTCCTGACTCGCCTGGGGGCGGACGCGAAGGCCTTCATCGAGACGATCCACGCGACATCCGCGACCGACGCCACCGAGCTTCGCCGCCAGGCCGATGACGATGTCGCCGGGGTGCGCGAATGGTCGAAGGCGGAGATCGCCCGGATCCGCGAAAAGACCGAGGCGAGGATCTCCGCGCGCAAGGCCGACCTCGAACAGGAGATCGAGACCCACGCCGCCGCCATCGAGCGACGGATCGAGCGCGTCCAGGCCCGGGTCGCCGCCTTCGAGACCGAGATGTCCGAGTTCTTCGAGTTGCTCGGTGCCGAGGTGGACCCGACCCGTCTGGCCGCGATGGCCGAGAACCTCCCGGAGCCACCGTCGTTCGATGCCGACATGGACGGGGCCGACGTCCCCCTTCCTCCGCTGGCCTCCGAGCCGCCGGTCGCCGAGACCGCCGAGGCCGAGACCGCCGAGGTCGAGACCGCCGAGGCCGAGGTGGCTCAGCCCGAGCTTGAGCCCGCCGACAGCCACCACGTCGCATGGCCGAGCGAGGCGCCGAGCCGCCTCGAAGCCGACCATCATCAAGGACCGGCGAACGCCGACCTGTTCAGCATCGGCGCCGACGAGAGCAGCGCGGATGCGGACGCCACAGCCGGGAACGTGCCCGCTGCCGGCTTCGCTGCTGCGGAAGCTGAGGCCGCGAGCTTCGGCGACCTGGACGCCGAGAGCGACACCGGCTCGTCCGACATCGCCGAGGAAGCCTTCGCGGCCCGCCTCGCGGGTCTGATGTCCGATGGCGACGGCGCTGACACGGTGACGACCCGAGCCATCGTCGTCGGCCTCATGAGCGTCGCCAGCATCGCCGGCTTCAAGCGCCACCTGTCACGCGTCCCGGGCGTCAGCGCCGTCGGCGTCACCTCCAGCCCCGATGGCGAGTTCGTGTTCGCCGTCACCCATACCGCTGGCCTGGACCTGCAGGGCGCCATCGCCACGCTGCCCGGGTTCGGGGCCCGTGTCACCGGATCAACTGACGACGAACTCCATGTCACGGCCCGCGATCCCGAGTCCCAGAGCTGATCATGGCTCGACCCACCGTCGTCATCGCGCTGCCGCGGGACGAATCCAGACCTGTCGCCACCGAGCTGCGCGAGGCCGGTTTCCCGACCGTGACCGTCCAGCACCCGGACGAACTCGCGGCACTCCTCGCGAGCAGTCGCGACGTGGCCGTCGCGATCCTCGACGGCGAGACCGATTTCGACCAGTCGCTCGAGTACTACGGGCTCCTGCGTGAAGAAGGCAGGAATATCCCGGCCATGATGGTCGTGTCGCCGCGGGCGCTCGAGCAGCTGGGGAACCACCCGACGAGCTCAAGCCTCGATGACGAGTACGTCACCCGGCCATATTCCGCCGAATCCCTGCGCTGGCGCGTCGAGGCGATGTGCATCCGCAGCCAGACTGTCGACGACGGTTCCGGGCCGATCCTGTCGGGTGGGCCCATGGAGGCGGACGGCTGGCAGCGCCGCGCGACGGTCGTTGCCGTCTTCAATCCGAAGGGCGGCGTGGGCAAGACGACCGTCGCCACCAACCTTGCCTCGGCGCTGCAGCTGCGCAAGGCGCAAAGCGTCCTCCTCATCGATGCGGATACGGTGACCGGCCACGTCAGCACGTCACTCGGCATGGACGAGGTCCGGACCGTCGTCGACGCCTGGCACGATGAACTCGACGGAGAGCCGCCCCTCTCGCTCCAGGACCTGGCGTCCAACCATCCATCCGGCCTTCGCGTCGTCGCGTTGACGTCGTCGCCACTCAACACGGAGATCCTCGATCCGGCCCGCGTCGCCCAGGCGATCCAGGTCGCGCGTCGCGGCTTCGATTTCGTGGTCGTCGATCTGCACCCGTCGTACAGTCCGCTGAACCAGGCCATCTTCGAGACCGCCGACCGGATCCTTGTCCCGGTCACGCCCGACGTGCCGGCCATCCGCGCCGGCGTCCAGCTGTCCGGGATCGCCTCGGAACTCGGCATCCGCGACCGCCTGGCGCTGGTCATCAACCGGGCCAACTCCGGCGTCTCCGTGGACGACCTCGAGAAGACGATCGACATGCCGGCCCTGGCCCTCATCCGATCCGGTGGCCTGCTCTTCGTGCGCGCCGCCAACGAGGGTCGGACCGTCATCGAGATGTTCCCGAAGGAGCGCATCACGGCCGACTTCGATGCCCTCGCCGATCGCCTGATCGGTGCGCCGGTCGCGGCGCCGGTAGTCAAGGGTGGCCTCGGCATCTTCGGTCGCTTCCGAGCCCAGGCCCGAGCCTAGTTCGACACGGGCCATCGGCCCACACGACACGGAAGAGCCCGCCTGTCGGGCGCGTCCCGAGGGGATCGCGCACCGCCGGAGGCGGGCTCTGTCGTTTCGGGGCCGTCGGCCCCGGCGGTCGTCAGGCAGGCATGCCCGCGACGCGCTGCTTGAGGGCGTATGCGGGCTCCCGCTCGGCCCGGCTCACCCAGACCAGTCCGAGGCCGGAGAGGATGAACGTGAAGCCGATGCCGGCGAAGAGGCCGGCGAGGCCGAGGCCAAGCTGCAGCGTGGAGGCGGTCACCGTCCCGATGCCGAGCTCGGCGATCAGCGCATGGGCGACACCCGTCCAGGCCTGGCCACGAGCCGGACCCTCGAGGGGATGCGCTCGGTCGAAGTCGGCCCAGTAGCGGCCGTCCACCGCGAACTCATACGTGCCGGCGGTGAAGACCTCCCCCTTGTACTCGACGTCCTCGGTCAGGACGATCGTCTGGGTGCTGTTCAGCGTGTGGTAGGCGACGGTCGCCATCTGGTACATGTACTCGGTCCCGGTGTTGACGAGCGGGTCATTGGGGTTGAGCTCGGAGGTCTGGACCGGATAGCCCCAGTCGTCCCGGAGCAGGGTCATGATCGACTGGGCGCCCGCGACTTCGCCGCGGTCGACGAGTTCACCGGCCTCGTTGTAGGTGAGTTCGACGCCCTGTGCCGCGCTGAATGCGCTGAGGGACTGCATCCCCTCCTGGACCTTGAAGGCGCTGTAGGCGCCGGCAGCCACGAACAGGATCCCGAGGACCCCGATGATGACGCCAAGTGTGCGAAGCCGACCGATCATGGTGCTGTTCCCTTCCCTGTGGGTGGCCCCTGCCACCCGGTCCGATGTCTGACATCCACAGGGTCGCAAATACAGGGGGCCGAGCCCATGTGACGGGGGGCCTGAAGCGGGGGCCGTTCGGCCCCCGAACGGCATGCCTGCAGTCACAGGCCGAATCGCCTGGAAGTGTGGCGACGTCGTGGACCGCCCGGATCTGGTCGACGGGTCAGCGCGACCCGCGGTCCGAGTACGAGACGCCGCCGAGCGACGCGCCGGGAAGCCGCTGGTGACGCTCGCCGGTGCGACGGTCGATCTGCTCGACCCCACGCAGGTAGAAGCGGTTGACCAGGATGGCGTCCATCGACTCGCCGAGCGGGCGATCCCCGAGATAGGCGACGGCATCGACGATGGGGACGAACATCTCCGTCGCACGGTCGAGGAGCCGATCGGGCTCGGAGCCCGGGAAGAGGAAGACCGTGCCGAGGACCCGGTATGGCGGGACCTCCAGGGCGACGTCATAGGCGATCTTGTGGACCTTGTGCGCGCTGCGCTCGTTGTCGCTCATGACCGGCAGCGTGTCGTCGCCGGCCAGGACCATGATCAGGTCGTACGGGTCGACCGACTTCAGGCCGGGAGCCGCGGTCATCGCCTCGGAACCGTCCGCCGGTGCCCACTGGACGTCGGCGATCGGTACGGCCTCGCGCTTGTTGAGAGCATCCGACAGCCGGCCGGTCACCTGCATGTGACCGACGATCCGCCACTCTTCGGTCAGGCCGTCGAACGGCACGCCACGGCCGGGCCGACCGTCGGCCGCGGCGACGGTCGCTGGGACCGTGTCGTTGTCCTTGCGTCGGCGGAATCGATCGAACGGCATGCGGCTATTCCTCGGTCCCGCCGGTGTGGTCGCGGATCGACTCGACGACCGTCGAATCGGCCAGCGTCGTCGTGTCGCCGAGCGTGCGGCCCTCGGCAAGGTCGCGCAACAGCCGACGCATGATCTTGCCCGAGCGGGTCTTGGGCAGATCGGGCACGAACATCAGGTACTTGGGCCGCGCGATGGGACCGATGACGTAGGCGACGTGCTCGCGCAGCTGGACGGCCAGCGCGTCGGACGGCACCTGACCGTCACGCAGGATGACGTAGGCGAAGATCGCCTCCCCCGAGATGTCGTCCTTCTTGCCGACAACCGCGGCCTCGGCCACGCTGCGGTGGTCGACGAGGGCCGATTCGACCTCGGTCGTGGAGATCCGGTGGCCGGCGATGTTCATCACGTCGTCGACCCGACCGAGCAGCCAGAAGTAGCCGTCCTCGTCGCGCTTGGCGCCATCGCCGGCGAAGTACTTGCCCGGGAAGCGGCTCCAGTAGGTCTCCCGGTACCGCTCCGGGTCGCCGTAGATCCCGCGCAGCATCGCAGGCCATGGCCGGGTCAGGACGAGATACCCGCCGCCGCCGTTGGGCACGGACACGCCGTCGTTGTCGACGATGTCGGCGCCGATGCCCGGGAACGGGAACGTGGCGCTGCCGGGTTTGGTGGTCGTCACGCCGGGCAACGGCGAGATGAGGATCTGCCCCGTCTCCGTCTGCCACCAGGTATCGACGACCGGCGTCCGATCACCCCCGATGTGTTCGCGATACCACAGCCACGCCTCGGGATTGATGGGCTCCCCGACCGAGCCGAGCAGGCGCAGGGTCGAGAGGTCGTGCTTGGCCGGCCAGTGGTCGCCCTGCTTCATGAACGCGCGGATGGCCGTCGGGGCGCAGTACAGGATGGAGACCTTGTAGTCCTCGACGATCTGCCACCAGCGGTCCCAGGTCGGCGTGTCCGGCGCACCCTCGTACAGGATGCCGGTCGTGGCGTTGGCCAGCGGCCCGTAGACGATGTAGCTGTGACCGGTGACCCAGCCGATATCGGCGGCACACCAGTACACGTCATCGGGCTTGATGTCGAAGACCGTCTCGTGGCTGTAGCTCGTGCCCAGCAGGTAGCCCGCGGTCGTGTGGAGGATGCCCTTGGGCTTGGCCGTGGTGCCGCTCGTGTACAGCAGGTAGAGCATGTGCTCGCTGTCGACCGGCACGGGGGCGCAGTCCTCGCTCTGGCGCTCGACGATGTCGTGCCACCAGTGATCGCGCCCCGGGACCATGTGGATGTCGTGCCCGGTCCGGTTCACGACGATGGTCGCTTCGATGGTCGGCGTGTCGGCGAGCGCCTCGTCGGCGTGATGCTTGAGCCCGACCTCCTTGCCGCGCCGATAGCCGCCGTCGGCGGTGATCAGGATCTTCGCCCCGCAATCGTTGATCCGGCCCCCAAGCGATTCGGCCGAGAAGCCGCCGAAGATGACGGTATGCGGTGCCCCGATCCGCGCGCAGGCAAGCATCGCGATCGGCAGTTCCGGGATCATCGGCATGTAGATCGCCACCCGGTCACCGGCCACGACCCCGAGCTCCTTGAGCGCGTTGGCTGCCTTGCTCACCTCGCGCTGGAGATCGCGGAACGTGAGCGTCCGCGTGTCGCCCGGCTCGCCGATCCAGTGGTACGCGACCTTGTCGCCCAGGCCGCGCTCGACGTGCCGATCGACGCAGTTGTAGCTGACGTTGAGCTGACCGCCGCCGAACCACTTGGCGAACGGCAGGTCCCATTCGAGCGTCGTCTCGAACGGCGTGGACCAATCGATGCGCTCGCGCGCCAGCTTCGCCCAGAACGCCTCGACGTCCGCCTCGGCCTCTGCGTAGATACCGGCCTTGACGTTCGCCTGGGCCACGAAGGCAGGATCGGGCGGAAAGGTCCGCCGCTCCGCGAGCAGGTTCTCGATCTCGGGGGACGACGCGGCGCTGGGGTCGGTCACGCTTGGGCCCTCTGCGGACGGATGTTTGGCTGGCCTGTCCATCCTACCGCGGCAGACGGGCGCTCGGCGATGGGCGCGCCGGGTCAGGGCCCGTCGGTCTCGGCGTCGCCACGGCCCGTGCTGGCGTCGTCGCCAGCACTGTCCTCTCCGCCACCCGCCGCCCCCGGGCCACCACCGCCGAGCCAGGCGGTCCCGATCGCCGCGGGGTCTCGCGAAAGGATCACGCGCTGTGGTCGAGGGATCTCGATGCCGTTCGCCTCGAGTGCTCCAAGGAGGCGCTTGCGGAACTCGCCGGCGGCCGCCCACTGCTCAGCGGCGCGGACGCTGCCAAGGATCTTCAGGGTGATGCCGTATTCGCCGAGGGCCTCGACCCGCTCGACACGCGGTGCCTCGAGGATGCGCCGCTTCCAGACCGGGTCGTCGCGCAATGTCCGACCGACCTCGTCGACGACGGTGATCGCGCGCTCGATATCCGTGCCGTAGGCGAGCGTGATGTCCTGGTTGATGCGGGCCCAGACGCGGGTCAGGTTGCTGGACACCTTGATCTCGCCATTGGGGACCGTGTGGACCACGCCGTCGAGGTCGCGCAACGTCGTCCGACGAAGGGTGAAGTCCTCGACCGTGCCGGCGACACCCGCCACGCGGATGACGTCGCCCTTGGCGAACTGGTTCTCGACGAGGATGAGTGCACCGTTCAGGTAGTCCCGGACGAGGGACTGGGCGCCGAATCCGACGGCGATCCCGACGACCCCGAGCCCGGCGACCGCTGGACCGATGTCAAGGCCCACGTGGCCCAGCACCATGAGCGTGGCGACGATGAGGATGAACGCGCGGATGGCGCGGGTGCCGAACTCGTCGAGCGTGTCCATCCGCTTCTTCAGCTCGACCGCGGACAGCTCCTGCGCGGTGCCCTCGCTCGCCTCGCGGTCGAGCAGGGTCTTAACGACCCCGCGCACGGCCAGCGTCGCCAGGCGCATCGCGCCGATCGCCACGACGATGATGACGACCAGGGCGACGGCGTTCGCTGCGACCCCGCCGATGATGTCGCTCCAGGGCGGCTTGGTGAAGTCCGGCATGGCGACAAGGGTACTGGTCCCCGAGCCCTCAGGCGGTGGCGGACACGGCAGCCGGGGTGGACGTCGCCCGCTGCGGGACGGTACCGCCAAGGCGGACCGTGATGGCCGCCGCGGTCTCGCGGGCCTGGGCGGCCAGTTCCGGGATGCGGCGCGGTGTCAGCCGAAAGGCCGGGCCCCAGATATCGACGGCGGCGATGACATTCCCGCGGGCATCGTGGATGGGGGCGGACACGGCGTTGAGCCCGAGCTCGTACTCCCCGATCGCGGTCGCGTAGCCACGACGCCGGATGCGGGCCAGCTCTTCGAGCAGGGGCTCAAGCTCCGTGACGGTTCGCTCGGTGTACGACACGAGGCCTCGTCGGACCATGCGCAGGACCTCGCGCTCCGCCAGGGCGGACAGCAGGACCTTGCCCGAGGCGACGCAATGCAGCGGCGTCGCCCGTCCCGTCCAGTCGCCGACGGCGATGAGATTCGGCCCATCGACCTGCGCGACGGTCAGCAGCGTCTCGCCGTCGAGGATCCCGATCCCGGTCGTCTCGTGGGTGAGGCGAGCAAGACGCTCGAGCTCCGGCGTCGCGATCCCTCGCAGGTCCAGCGTTCGCTCGGCCTTCTCCGCGAGGCGGATCACGACGAGACCGAGGCGGTACTTGCCGGTGTCCTCGTCCTGCTCGACGAGGCCACGCTTCTGGAGCGTGGCCAGCAGCCGCGAGGCCGTGGACTTGTGCAGGCCGAGCCGGCGGGCGAGCTCGGTCACTCCGGCCTGGCCCGGCGAATCCCCGAGGGCCAGCAGGAGGGCGGCGGCACGATCGACGGACCGGACGGCGTTGCTCTCGAGGACCATGGCTCAGCCGCCCCCGGGCGAGGCCATGGCACCGTGCGGCGTTGCCGACGCGCCGCCCCGGCTGCGCTCGTCGAGCGCCACCGCCAGGGAATCCTCGAATGCGGTCAGGACGCGATCGACGATGTCGCCCTGGGCGTGCGCCTCGCAGAAGAACCACGGCTCGCGGGAGTCGGGCTCCGGCATGGCGCCGCGCGCGTGCATGCCGATCGCGATGGCGTCATACAGCTCGTGGTCGGTGGTCGCCCAGTCGCGGTATTCCGTGGCCTCCTCTTCGCGGAACATGATCCCGAACATCGACGGGTGGCCCGTGAAGTGATACGGGATACCCACCGGGTTGAGGATCTCGCGCAGGCCGTCCTGGACTCGCCGGCCGGTCGCGTGGATCGTCTCGAGCGCCGGGGTGTCGCGGATGATCTCGAGGGTCTTGACGGCCGCCGCGGCGGCGACCCGGTTACCGGCGTACGTGCCGCCGTGGCTGACCTTGTCGGGCAGCATGGCCATGACCTCGGCGCGACCGCCGAAGGCCGCCGCCGGATACCCGTTGCCCATCGCCTTGGCGAAGGTCCCGAGGTCGGGCGTGATACCGAAGAACTCGGCCGCCCCGCCCTTGGCGAACCGGAAGCCGGTCTTGACCTCGTCGAAGATGAGGAGGATGCCGAACTCCTCGGTCAGGGCCCGCATCTCCTTGTGGAACCCCGGTTGCGGCATGATCCCCTGGGCGTTGCCGAGCACCGGCTCGACGATGATCGCGGCGATCTCCTCGCCGCGCTGCTCGAACAGGGTGCGCAGGCGGTCGATGCGGTTGTAGCGGGCCGGGATGATGGTCTCGGCGACCGCGCCCGGGATGCCTCGGCCCCAGGCAAGGGCGACCGGGGCATCCTCGTCCCCGAGCTCCGACATGTCGTCCGGTCCGACGCTGATCAGTGCGTAGTCGTGGACCCCGTGGTACTGGCCCTCGAACTTCACGATCTTCTCGCGGCCCGTGTATGCCCGCGCGATGCGCATCGCGTGCATCGTCGCTTCGGTGCCGCTGACGGTCATGCGCGCCTTGTCGACCCAGCCGGTCAGTTCCTTGACGAGCTCCATCGCGCGGATCTCGTCCTCGCTCGTCAGGCTGAAGCTCACGCCCTTGCGCATCCGCTCGTTGACGTAGTCATCGACCCGTTCGTCGCCGTGGCCAAGGATCACGGGCCCGTAGCCCATGCGCAGGTCGACGTACTCGTTGCCGTCCATGTCCCAGACCATGCCGCCCTGTCCGCGATCGACGTAGATGGTCGAATCGCCCCAGGCGCGGAAGTTCGAGTTCGTGCCGCCCGGCAGCGTCTCGAGCGCCCGCCGGTACAGCCCCATCTGGGTCTCGCGGCGCAGGCTGGGTGTCGTGTTGGCGGTCGATCCGGCGGTCATACGAGCCTCGTGCGGCGGGTGGTGGAAGGCGTCCGGACCGGTCCGTGGGACAGCGGTTGCGCGATGTGGGACGCGAGTCAGGGCATCGTGCCACACGGTCGAGCCCGTCGTCAACGCGACATTCGTCACGATGTGGCGGCAGGCCTGCGAATCCCGGTGCCGGCGGGTCACACGCGCTCGATAACCGCAGTCTGCGGGCACCCGCCGCAGCGCCATGGCACCATGCCCTGGATGGACCACGACGCCTCGACCCGGACCGACCACATCTACTGGCTTCGCGAGCCGGAGCCCCCGGACGGTCGAGGGCTCAGCGATCCGCCGCTTGCTCGCGACGAGGACGTCGAGGTCGACGTGGTCGTGGTCGGTGGTGGCTACACCGGGCTGTGGAGCGCGCTCGCCCTCACCGACACGGATCCCGGTCTGCGGGTGGCCGTCCTCGAGCAGGCGACCGTGGCCTTCGGTGCGAGCGGCCGGAACGGCGGCTTCTGCCAGGCGAGCCTGACGCATGGCATCGCCAACGGGATCCGCCACTTCCCGGAGGAGCTGGACCGCCTCGAGCGGGAGGGCCTCGACAACATCCGGGGGCTGATCGATTTCACGCGCGAACACGGCATCGACTGCGACCTGGAGGAGACGGGCACGATCGCCTTCGCCGATCAGCCGTATCAGGTGGACGAGTTCCGCGAATGGGCGGACGAGGCCGCGGGGTACGGCGAGACGGTCGAATTCTGGGATCGAGACCGAGCGCACGCCGAGGTCCACTCTCCGCTGTGGCTCGGCGGCCTGTATTCGCCGCCAGGGAGGGACGTGCTGGTCGATCCGGCCAAGCTGTGCCGTGGCCTGGCTCGGGTCGCTCGCCAGCGCGGCATCCGCATCCACGAGCACACGCAGATCACCGGCGTCACGCGGCGGGCGGGCGGGGTGACCGTGACGACCGCGGGCGGGGCTCGGCTCCGGGCGGCGCATGTCGTGATCGCCACGTCCGCCTACTCCAGCTGGTTCCGCCGGTTGTCGCCGCTGTTCGTGCCGGTCTACGACTACGTCCTGGTCTCCGCGCCCTTGACCGCCGCGCAGCACGAGGCGATCGGCTGGTACGGCCGCCAGGGACTCAGCGACGCGAACAACCAGTTCCACTACTTCCGGCTCACGGCCGACGACCGGATCCTGTGGGGTGGCTACGACGCCATCCACTACTTCGGCAGCCGGGTCGGCCCCGAACTGGATCGTCGACCGGCCACCTTCGAACGCCTTGAGGCCCACTTCCGTCGAGCCTTCCCGCAGTTACCCGATCTGCGTTTCCCGTATCGCTGGGGTGGGGCGATCGACACGACGACACGCTTCACGGTGACGTTCGGTCAGACCATGGGCGGCCGGGTGACGTACGCGCTGGGCTATACCGGGCTCGGCGTCGGGGCCAGCCGCTGGGCCGGGGGCGTGGTCCGCGACTTCATCCTCCGCCCTGGTTCAGACCGGCTGCGGTTGGGGATCGTGGCCGACCCGCCGATCCCCTTCCCGCCCGAGCCATTCCGCTCGATCGCGGTCAACGTCGTTCGTCACGAACTCGACCGGGCCGATCGGAACGAGGGTCGGCGCTCGATCCTCCTGCGAACGCTGGACTCCCTCGGAATCGGCTTCGATTCCTGAGCCGGCTCAGACCGGGGTCGCCAGCCAGTCGGGGAGCTCCCGGCTGAGCGTCGCGAGCGGCAACGAGCCGTGGGCAAGGACGGCATCGTGGAACGCCCGCAGGTCGAACGCGGATCCGTCGCGGGCGGACAACACGCGGCGCAGGCGCTCGATCTCGCGCTGGCCGATCTTGTAGGTCAACGCCTGTCCCGGCCAGCAGATGTACCGGTCGGTCTCGATCGTCGCGTCGGTCGGCGACAACCCGGTCGCCTGCAGGAAATCGATCGATCGCTGACGCGGCCAGCGCAAGGCATGCAGCCCGGTATCGACGACGAGACGGGCGGCCCGCCAGGCCTGGGCGTCGAGCATCCCGAAGCGTTCCCCCTCGTCTCGAAACAGGCCCATCTCATCGGCCAGCCGCTCGCTGTACAGCCCCCAGCCCTCGACGTACGCCCCACCGACCATCCGCGACCCGAGCCGCCGGAACGTGTTGAGGTGCTCATTTTCCATCTCGAGCGTGATCTGGAAATGGTGCCCGGGAGCCGCCTCGTGGTACGTCGTCGAAGCGAGCTTGCTGTACTTGCGCGACGGCAGGTCGTAGCCGTTGGCGTAATAGATCCCGTCGCGCGACCCGTCGGCGGCCGGCGGGTAGTAGTAGGCGAAGGGTGCGTCCCGCTCCTTGTACTCCTCGACGGCACGAACGTCGAGCCCGGCCCTGGGGAGTCGCCCGAAGTAGCGCGGCGCCATGGCCATCGCCCGCTCGGTGTCCTCGCGCGCACGCTCGACGAGCTCATCCTTGGTCCCGGGCGTGTTGGCCGGATCTGCATCGAGCGACGCGCGGTAGGCGGTGGTGTCGTCCCCGAACCCTTCGGCACGCGCGATCTGGCGCCGCTCTGCCTCGATCGAATCGAGGTCG
>JBKJHI010000002.1:0-18818 GCA_046599085.1 Candidatus Limnocylindrales bacterium | reverse complement strand
GGTGGTTGGACCCCGCTGGAGCGAATCCGTAGAACTGTGAGTTCTATTCGTCACGACGTGGGGACCTGCGGCGGCCGTCCGGGCCAGGCGGCGGCCGCCCGGACGCGGTCCCACAGCGAGGTCCGGCTCAGAGGCGGAACGAGTCCCCAGCATGGACCCGCTCGCGATGCCGCCCGCGCCAGATCGTGACCCGCGCAGCCCCGTGGACCTCCCAGGCGCCGTTGTGGCCGACCACAGCCGTCTCCTCGTCGATCCCGAGGACCACGGCGCCCCGCGGCGCCTGGAGCGCGATCAGGGCGGAGAACGGTTCCGGCCACGCGTCGTAATGCGGCACGACCGCGACGCCGCCCACAAGCCCGAGCCCGCTCCCCCAGCGCAGCGGCCATGGCACGAGCCGTGCCCGGAAATCGAACGAGTGACCGGCCAGGGCCATCGCACCGGCCGAACAGCCGACGAGGACGGCACCCCGAGCGTGCGCATCGAGGATCGCACGACCGATCGCCGTCCCATGCAGGGCATCGAGCAGGTGTCCGGGCTTCCCGCCTGAGAGGTAGATGAGGTCGGCCTCGCCGACAGCCTGCGCCGCGCCTGGGTCGTCCGCGGCAGCTCGGTCGCGGACGAGGACCGGCTCGACCTCCGCGCCCAGGGCGGTGAAGTGGCCGACGCCCATGGCGGCCCAGCGCTGGAAGATGTCCTCGCCATCCGGGTATGACGCGGTGGGAAGGATGGCCACCCTGGGCCTGCTGCGCCCGGTGGCGGCGAGGAGCCCGGCATCGAATGCCGACATGGTCGGCAGGAACTCGCCAGCTCCGACGAGCGCGATGGGTCCGGGCATGGCGGTGAGTCTATCTGCGACACTGCGAATGTGACGCCACGCCAACGCTGGACCCTCGTCGCGACGATCATCGGATCGGGTGCCGTCTTCCTCGACAGCACCATCGTCAATGTCGCGCTGCCTCGCATCGGGCACGAACTGCCGGCCACGCTGGTCGGCGTGCTCGAGGGCCAGACCTACATCGTCAGCGGCTACCTTGCCGTCCTGGCGGCGCTCTTGATCGTTGCTGGCGCCCTGTCCGACCACTACGGCCGGCGGCGGATCTTCAGCGTGGGCCTCGCGCTGTTTGCCGTCACGTCGGCGCTGTGCGGCGTGGCCCCGACGATCGAAACACTCATCGGCGCGCGACTCCTGCAGGGTGCCGCCGGGGCCTTGCTGGTGCCGGGTTCGCTGTCCCTCATCACCCAGGCATTCGATGCCCATGAGCGGGCTCGAGCGTTCGGAGTGTGGGCGGCCGCCACCTCGGGCATGGTCCTGCTCGGGCCACTCCTCGGTGGCGTGCTCGTGGACACAGCCGGTTGGCGCGTCGCCTTCCTCATCAATGTGCCGGTCCTGGCCTTCGCGCTATGGGCAACGCGCGCCCACCTGCGTGAGTCGCGCGACAAGCGGAGCGACGCCCGATTCGACTGGCTCGGTTCGATCGTGGGGGCGCTGGCCGTCGGCGGACTGAGTTTCGGGCTCATCCGCGGGCAGGAACGGGCATGGGCCGACCCGATCGCGTGGGTGATCCTCGTCATCGGGGCGATCGCACTCGTCGCCTTCCCGATCCTCATGGCGACCCGGCGCGATCCGCTCGTGCCACTGGACCTGTTCCGTTCGCGGACCTTCGCCTCGATCAACCTCGCGACGTTCTTCCTGTACGGCGCGCTGTACGTGACGTTCAGCTACCAGGGCATCGTGTTCCAGGGGGTGCTCGGCTATACCGCCCTCGCTGCGGGGGCCGTGAGCCTGCCGATCGGCATCAGCCTGACGCTGCTGTCGGCACGCGTCGGCGGCCTCGTGGGCCGGTATGGGCCGCGTCGATTCCTGACGGCCGGGCCGCTGCTGATGGCCAGCGGGGTCCTGTGGTTCGCCCGGCTGCCTGCCGACTCGGATGCCTGGACGGCGTCGATCGCGGACCCGACCAGTCTGCTGCCACCGCCCGGGACCCTCGTCGATGTCGTCCCGTCCATCGTCCTCTTCGGACTGGGCCTGTCGATGGTCGTGGCGCCCCTGACCAGCACGCTCATGGGGTCCGTGCCGGGCCGGTTCACCGGTGTCGGATCGGCCATCAACAACGCCATCTCCAGGGTCGGGCAACCGCTCCTGGGGGCGCTCATCTTCATCGCCATCAGTGCCACGTTCTACGCCAATCTGGCCGGCCTCGCCCCCGACCTCGACACGGCCAGCGCCGACGTGCGGCGCGCCTTCCCGCCGATCAATCCGCCGGCCGCCGGCGCGACCGTTGCCCAGCTGGCCGCCGCCCGGCACGCGTCGATCGACGCGTTCCACCAGGCGATGATCGTGAGTGCCGGGCTGCTGGTCATCGCCGCAGGCATCTCGTTCGTCGGCCTGCGCCCGCCGAAGCCTGCCGTCTTGGACGTGGCGACCGAGACGGCCGTCGCACCGACCGCCTGACCCGCCGCCCGATGCCTCGCGACTGGGACGGATCGACCTACGATCAGGTGGCCGACCCGATGACGCGCTGGGGCACGACCGTCCTCGAGCGCCTGGCGCTGCGCGGCGATGAGCACGTGCTCGACGCGGGCTGTGGCAGCGGCCGGGTCACGGAACAGCTCTCCGAGCGGCTGCCGCGGGGTCGGGTGATCGCGCTGGACGGCTCTCCCTCGATGGTGGCGGCGGCGCGCGACCGGCTCGCCCGGTTCGGGGAGCGGATCGCCTTCGTGGTCGCGGACCTCGGCCAGCCACTCCCCATCGACGCGGCCTCGCTCGACGCCGTCGTGTCAACAGCCCACCTTCCACTGGGTGCCCGACCACGACGCCGTGTTCCACGGCCTCGCTGCGGTGCTCCGGCCGGGTGGGCGCCTTGTGGCGCAATGCGGCGGCGTCGGCAATATCGCGAACGTCCAGCGGGCGCTGGCCGGCATCGGCGACGGCTGGCTGGGCGCAGTCCACTTCGAGACGCCGCTCGCGACGACCGCCCGACTCGACGCCGCTGGATTCGTGGACATCGAGTGCTGGCTGACCGACGAGCCCACACGGTTCGAGCCCGGTGGGCCGTTCGAGACCTACCTGCGGACGGTCGTGCTGGGCGCCCACCTGGAACGCCTGCGAGAGGACGAGCACGCGGCGTTCGTCAGGCCGTGGCGGACGCCATCGGCGAACCGGTGATCGAGTACGTCCGCCTGAACATCCTGGCGCAACGGGCGAGCGATTGATCCACGCATCGTGACGGCCGGTCGGGCGGCCGACTACGGCAGCTCGGAGATCCGGATCGATTCGATGGTGATGGTCGGTGAGCCGCCGCCCGCGTCCACGACGCCGATGATCACGACCGAGCCCCACGACACCCGCTGCGGGTTGTCCGCGCCCGTGGTGTCCAGGCCGTCGAGGACCGGCTCGGGGACTGCCCCCAGGACCCGGAACGTGACCGCGCCACACTGCGGCGGGTAGGACTCGAGCAGGACGCCGCACAGTTGCGCCCGGTCGCCATCGATGAGCAGGTAGCCCGTCACCTGCACGGTCGATCCGTCGAGGTCCACGAGGTTCGCGGCGAGCGTGTCGAAGGCGATCGTCGCTGGCGGCGCGGTCGACGGCAGGTCAACGGGCAAGTTACTCGCCGATGGCGCGGCACCGCCGCAGGCGACGAGGATGATCGTGAGGATGGCCGCAAGGACGCCGCCTCGGGTCAGGCTGCGGACGGTGAACTCGGACGGGGTCATGGTCTGTCTCCGGCGATGCAGCCAGCGGCCGCGTGCCGGTCCGACGCAGCCTCGCGCGGTCGGGTTCCAGACGGTCTCGACGTCGAGGCCCTGTCCGCGAACGACGGACAGGGCCTCCCTGGGATCCCGGTTGGTACCTCAGGTCCTGGCGAGGTGGACGTTTCCGATGTACGGGTAGTACGGCGGCGACACGTCGACGACGTCGTGGAAGCTGATCTCGCCACGAGCCCCTGCGAAGCCGCCGGCACCGCCGACGACCGGATGGTGGCAACGGCCATGGACTTCGGGCGCTCGCCGGCCATGGGCCATCGGTCTTGGCCGTACAGGAGTACGTGGTCTGGAACGTGCCGCACACGGACCCGAGGCAGCCTTCGAAGTGCTCAGTGCCGGTAGCGCGGAACGTCGACCTGTTCGGATCAGTCGCCGAGACGAACGTGTCGATCACCCAGCAGCCCTCTAGGCTGCCAGTCATCTGATAGCCAAGGACACCCTCCACGTCGCGGCACGTTCCGTATGCGGACTGGACGCCGCGAACAAGCGTCGTGCCGTTCGCTGCAACGACCGGGCCGGCCGACGATACCGAGCCGACGAGCGCCAAGAGGATGAGGATGGCCGATCGGCGACGTACCAACCGGCCTCCGAACGAACGATGCGCCGTCATGACATGGACCTCCACCGGACGAGGTCGGTCTCGCCATGTGGTCGGCACGAGCTGGGCGACCGGGTCTTGGACGCCGTGCCGTCTGGAGTGCCGAGGCACTCCACCTCCTGTCCGTGGCGGGCATCGTGTCCCTCGCCCGGTTCTCGTTCATCGCTATGGGGCTTTCGCTGCTAGTCCTACGGTCGGTCTCAAGTGTTGAAACCGTCACCAACGAGCGATTCGTGCCACCCCGTTCGTCCTGTCGCGACGATCGGTGCGTACATTCGCCGGTAGGCCGCCGGCGTCATGCCGGTCGTTCGCTTGAACAGGCGGCGGAAGAAGCTCGGATCCTCATAGCCCACCGCGTAACCCACGTCGTCGACGCCGCCATGTCCGGTCTCCAGGATGGTTCGCGCGCCCTCGATCCGGAGCGCGTGGACGTAGTCGATGGGCCGCTGCCCGCTCGCGGCCTTGAAGCGGCGCACGAAGGTGCGACCGGTCAGGCCGGAGCGCGTGGACATCGCGGTCACCGGGCTCGGCGTGGCGTAGTTCCCGGCGATCCAGGTCAGGCATTCGCGGATCACGGCGTCGCCGGTGCGGACGTGCCTCGTCATCGCGGAGAACGGCAGCTGCCCGTCCTCGTGGCCGGCGAGCAGGTACACCTTGGCGGTGCGTGCCGCGTGCTCCGGGCCACAGAACCTGGCGATCAGCAAGAGTGCGAGGTCCTGCCACGCCGTCACCCCACCGGCCGTGATCAGGCCGTCCGCCTCGCTCGAGAGATCCAGGATCGAGTCGGCCTGGAATCGGATCTTCGGATACGCCGACGCGAACAGGTCCCTGTAGGCCCAGTGGCCTGCACACGACCGACCGTCGAGCACGCCCGACTCGGCCAACAACAGTGAGCCCGTGCATACACTGGACAGCAACGCGCCGCGCCCGTGCATCCGTCGCAGCCATGCGATCTCCACAGCGAAGCGACCACTCGGCGGCGTATCGATGGGCGTGTACATGTCACAGACGATCACTGCGTCGACCCTGTCCAGGTCCCCGACAGCGGCATTCGGCTCGACCGGGATGTTCCCGAAACAGCGGAACGGCTCGCTGGTCGCCGCGACGATGGACACCTCGAGCAGCGGGTCGCCAGTCTCGGCCGCTGTCATGTCCGGCCACATCGGCCCGACGGATGACAGGACGTCGTAGAGCCCATAGAGGACCGCGGCCGATGTCTCCGGTGCGACGAGGAGCGCGATCCTCGGCCGGCGTTCGGCTGTCATGTTTGCCCCGACGCTGTGGATTCCGACTCTTTCAGCATGGCAGTCCGGCATGGACACTGTCGACACAACCGATGGACGACCACGGAGAACACGAACCATGACGATCGACACGCCGGATGCCGCCAGACTGCGGACCTCGGTCGCGGGCAGGGTCCTCACAGCGGGCGATCCGGACTACGACCGCATGCGCCGCGTCTGGAACGGGATGATCGACAAGCACCCAAGCCTCATCGTCGAGGCCGCTGACGTGGGCGATGTCGCGCCGACGATCGCGTTCGCGCGGGAATCGAGGCTCCCGCTGGCGATCCGAGGCGGGGGTCACAATGTCGCAGGCAACGGGACGGTGGATGACGGGATCGTGTTGGACCTCGGGCGGCTGAACACCGTCGAGGTCGATCCCGTGGCCCGCCTGGTGCGGGTCGGGGCCGGGGCGACGCTCGCGGACGTTGATCGCGCTACGGAGCCCCACGTCCTCGCCGTGCCGGTCGGCGTGGTGTCCGGGACCGGCATCGCGGGCCTCACGCTCGGAGGCGGTGTCGGCTGGCTGACCCGCCGGTACGGCCTGACCATCGACAACCTCGTCGGGGCGGACGTCGTCCTCGCGACCGGAGAGCTGGTCCGGGCGAGCGCTGACGAGCACCCCGACCTGTTCTGGGGCCTCCGCGGCGGAGGAGGGAACTTCGGGGTCGTGACCTCGTTCACCTTCCGAGCCCACCCGCTTGGGCCGGACCCCTTCGCCGGCACACTCATCTACGAGCGCACGCGCTGGAAGGATGCCCTCCGCGCTTACGCAGTGTGGACGGCCGACGTTCCCGACGAGGTGACGACGCTCGTCACGTTCATGGTCCCGCCGGCCGATTGGGAACTGGGCGACCGGGTCTTGATGTTCCTCGGCTTCGCTTGGGCCGGCCCTGATCGTGACGCGGGCGAGGCGGTGGTCGACCGGCTGCGAGCCGAATGCCCACCGGACGTAGCGGTCACGGATCCGACCCGCTGGACCACATTCCAGTCCGCGTTCGACGCGGCGATGCCGAAGGGCGTGCGAGCGTACTGGCGCAACGCGTGGTTCGAGCACCTGGACAGCGACGTGATCGACGTCCTGGCGACAGGCTGCGGCGCACAGTCGTGGTTTGGGACAGCTGCCGACCTGCATCACATGGGCGGAGCATTCGCGAAAGTCCCCGAAGACGCCACGGCTTTCCCGGATCGGTCCGCCGGGTTCTGGCTCAACATCTACGGCTTCTGGCCGGACGCTGCGGATGACGCCGCGCGGACCGCCTGGGTCAAGGGGTTCTCGGACGCGTTCCGGCCCCACGCCATGGATACGCAGTACGTCAACTTCCTTGGGCAGGACGACGACCCCGCCATGACGAAGGCGCTGGCCGTCTACGGCCCGAGCAAGCTGGATCGCCTGGTCGCCCTGAAGCGTCGCTACGACCCCGAGAACCTGTTCCGCATCAACCACAACATCCCGCCCGACGCTTGACCGGACCGGCGGTCGCGGCGCGGCTCCGCCTGGCGCGGCGATCGGCGACGTTCCGGCTCGGAGGTGGCGAGCTAGACGCAGGCGAGTCCCTAGCCAGCTGCCCGAGAGGTCAGCCCTTGACCCGGAACGGGCCGCCGTGCCCAGGGATCACGATGTCGGCGACCGCCAGCACCCTCGCCCGACCGACCACGATCGCCGCCTGGTCGTCGCCCAAAGGGTCGATCTCCGGCGTACGGTCCTCGCGCCACCACAGATGGGTCATCGCGTAGACCGCGTCGTCCGCCTCGACGATGAGCGTCGCGTCCTCGCCCGTATGGCCCGGCGTCACCCACAGCTCGGCGTGCGGCGCGAGGTGGTATCCGTCTCCGTCGTGGTCAAGCCACAGGTCGTTGCGGTAGCGCGCCCAGAAGTCGACGACCTCAGCCTCTGGAAACAGCGCGATGTTGACCGTGTGGTCGGGGTGGTGATGGCTCAGGAACACGTGGGTCACCGCTTCCGGCGCCACATCGAGCGCGCGCAGCGGGTCGAGGATGCGCGATCGATCGGCGACCATCCCCGGATCGACGACGATCAGCGCATCGCCGTCGCGGACGAGGACGACCGATGAGCCGACCCGGTCGCCGGCATATCCCGCGTGGAGCAGGTGGACGGACGTCATGGTTCGCGATGCTACGCCGTCGCGGGCTGTGGGATGGCGCCGACCCACGGGACGCGCCGGTGCGAGACTCGCGAACGACCACACACATCCGGAGGATCCCATGACCCAGCAGCCGTCGGCCGATCAGCCCGCCGACCTCGTCCTCCTCAGCGGACGGATCGCGACGATGGACGCCGCGCGCCGATTCGTGAGCGCCATCGCCGTCAGGGCCGGGCGGATCGTGGCCGTCGGCCCCGACCGCGACATCCGGCCGTTCATCGGCCCGACGACACGGGTCATCGAGCTGCGCGGCAGGACGGTCACGCCCGGCTTCCAGGATGCGCACGTACATCCGGTCCACGGCGGCATGGCGAAACTTCGTTGCGAGCTCCACGAGGACCGGATGTCGGGCGTGCCGTACGACCTCGTGGCGGCGTACGTGGCTTCCCACCCGGACGAAGCGTGGATCCGCGGCGGGGGCTGGTATATGGCTGCCTTCGAGGGTGGCACCCCACGACGCGAAGACCTGGACCGCATCGTGCCGGACCGCCCAGCGTTCCTGACCAACCGCGACGGCCACGGCGCGTGGGTCAACTCGAAGGCTCTGGAGCTGGCCGGCATCACCGCCGACACCCTCGACCCGGCCGATGGGCGCATCGAGCGCGACCCCGACGGCACGCCATCGGGCACCCTACATGAGGGGGCAATGGCACTCGTCGAGCGGTTGATGCCCGACGACACCCCCGCCGAGCTGGAGGAAGCGCTCCGGCTCGGTCAGCGCTACCTGCACGAGCTGGGCATCACCGCCTGGCAGGACGCCATCGTCGAGCCGCACACGGAGGAGCGCGCCTATGTCGCGCTCGCGTCGAGCGGGGAGCTGACGGGTCGCGTCGTCGGTGCGATGTGGTGGGAACACGATCGGGGCGCCGAGCAGATCGAGGAGTTCGTCGAACGCCGACGCGCGACGACCATCGGTCGCTACGCCCCAACGAGCGTCAAGCTGATGATGGACGGCGTCCTCGAGAACTACACAGGCGCGATGCTCGAGCCGTACGGGGACGGACACGGTGGCCAGACGGACAACCGCGGGCTGCTCCAGATCGACCCGGACGGGCTCGCGTCCTGGGTCCCGGCCCTCGACGCCCTCGGGTTCCAGGCGCACTTCCACGCCATCGGCGACCGGGCAGTCCGGGCGTCACTGGACGCGGTCGCCGCCGCCCGCGCGGCGAACGGCCCCTCGGACACGCGGCCACACATCGCGCACATCCAGGTCATCCACCCGGACGACATCCCTCGCTTCCGGGAACTGGGCGTCGCTGCCAACGCCCAGCCGCTGTGGGCCGCGTACGAGGCGCAGATGGAGGTCCTGACGATCCCGTTCCTGGGGGACCGGTGGCGATGGCAATACCCGTTCCGTGCGTTGCGCGCCGCTGGTGCGGTCGTGGCCATGGGGTCCGACTGGAGCGTGTCCAGCGCGAATCCGCTGTGGGAGATGCACATCGCCGTCGAGCGCAAGAACCCGAGTTGGTTGAAGGGTTCGCCCGAGGTCTTCCTGCCCGATGAGCGGCTTGATCTCATCGACGCCCTGGCCGGCTTCACGGCCGCGTCCGCCTACGTCAACCACCTGGATCAGGAGACGGGGACGCTCGAGGTCGGCAAGCTGGCCGACCTGGCCGTGCTGGACCGCGACCTGTTCGACAGAGGGACGGGCGAGATCGGCGACGCTGGCGTCGCCGGCACGTTCATCGAAGGCGAGGCGGTGTTCGAGGGAGCTGATCTCGGCGGCTGACAACCGGTCTCTCCACCGGGGGTGGTCGTGTGCCCGCGGCAGTCAGTCGGCGAAGTCGGGCAGGTCGCTCGGCCGGTCGATGTCGCGGATCGTCGCCGCCTCAGGATCGAGCACTCGCCAGGCAGCGCCGGGGACGACGGTCGCGCCCAATCCCTCGGGCAGCGCGCGCAGGCGGCGTTCCCCGGCGCCGAAGAGGCCGATGGCCATCTCCGCGGCGATCGCGCGGCGGACGGCCATCGGCATCGGCCCACCGACGTCGAGGACGGCGGCGGCGACCGCAGAATCGTCCCGGACGGTCTGGGCCAGCAGGGCCAGGACGTCCGGCCGGAGTGTCGGCATGTCACCACCGACGATGACCACCACGTCGATCGAGGTCGGCAGGGCTGCGAGACCCGCGACCACTCCACCGAGCGGTCCTTCATCGAGCGTGGCGTCGTGCGCGATGGCGACGCCGTCCGGCAGGGCACGGGCCGCCCTCGGAGCGAGCACGACCACGACGTTCGTCGCGATCGCCTGGACGGCCTCGATGGCGTGATCCACCAGCGGGCGCCCACCGATCGGCTCGGCCAGTTTGTCGCGGCCGAACCGCGACGACCGCCCGCCAGCGAGCACGATGGCGCCCGTCAGTTCACGCGTCATGCGCCGGGCGCCCGCGGACCGGGGACATGGCCGGCCGGGGTCCGGCGCAGCAGCCCGCGCCGGTCGAGGTCCTCGAGGATCGCCATGACGTACTTGCGGCTCGTGCCCGTCGCGTCGCGGAACGCAGCCGGCGTGAGCGGCGCGCGCCGTGCGAGCTCGATGGCGTTCGCGGCCAGGCGCTGGTACGTCGGCATCGAGTAGGCGAGGTCCTGCTCCAGGAGCACGATCCGGGACGCACGCTCCAGAGCGCGGATCCCGGTCGGGGGACAGCCGGCGAGGCGTGCCGCATCCGTCAGCGGTGGCGGTGCCGGGACGTCCAGGGCGGCCACGAGTCGCGTCATCGCGGCCTCCAGGAGCGGGTCGATCGCGGCGGGCGCTTCACCTGCTCGTCGGAGCGATTCCCCATCGCGCACGAGCGTCCCGTCGGCGACAAGCCGATCGATGACGTCCGAGGCGGCACGGATGGCGTCGTCGCGGCGGAGGGTGACATGCCGGCGGATCGTGCGGGCCACCGCGGTCCGTGCGACAGCGAGCGTCGTCCCGCTCGTCAGATGGCCCGTCACGGAGTCCGCAGCGAGATCCACCACGTCCCCGGCCAGCGTCACGCGGCCGTCCTCGACCAGCGCCCCATGCAGGTCCAGGCGAGCGCCTTCGAGGCCGCCGGCGACGGCCGCGACACGCTCGGCGCTCTGCCGCCGTCGCGAAAGGCCCCGCGGCGGCGCGACATCCACGACCGTGACGCCGATCGGCTCGGAGCCGGCGCGGCGCAGCAGGCCGCGGTCGCCGGGTCGGGCCGCGATGGGCGCCGCGAGCCGGACGATCCCGGCGGCCTCCAGGGCGTCGTGGCCGCCCCTCCCGATCGTGGCATCGACCGCGGCAGTCCCCAGGTGGAGCCGCCAGCGCGACCGGTCCGGTGGCGCCTGGTCGACCGCGAACGCCATGAGCAGGCGGTCGGTGGCGACGACCGCAGGATCGGCCGTGACGATGGCGCCCCGAGCCAGGGCCGTGGTCTCGAAGCCAGCCAGGTTCAGCGCGGTCCGCCCGCCGTCGGTGACGCGGTCCCGCGAGTCTCCGCGGACCTGGATCTCGCGGATCCGCGCCGCCACCTCGCCGGGAACCAGGCGCAGGACATCGCCACGCGCGAGCGGGCCCCCACGCAGCGTTCCGGTCACGACCGCACCACGCCCCTTGACCGTGAACACACGGTCGATCGCCAGGCTCGGCGGCCGATCCGCCTGGATGCATGCTGCGGCGGCCACCGCCAGGGCGCTTCGGACGTCGGCGATCCCTGCCCCGGTCACGCCGGACGCACCGATCACCGGCACATCGCCGCCGACGAGCGCGCGGACCGCCGTCGTGACGACATCCAGGCGATCGGTATCCACGGCATCGATCTTGGTCACGACCGCGAGGGCCGGCTCGAGGCCAAGGGCGTGGAGCAGGGCGAGGTGTTCGAGTGTCTGGGCGCGCGGCCCGTCATCGGCGGCGACGACCAGCATCGCGAGGTCGATCTCGCCGGCGCCGACGAGCATGTTGCCGATGAGCCGGTCGTGGCCTGGCACGTCCACGAAGTCGATCACCGTCCCGTCGTCGAGCGCCAGGTGCGCGTAGCCGACATCGATCGTCATCCCGCGGCGCCGCTCCTCCGGCAGCCGGTCGGCATCGATGCCGGTCAGCGCGCGCAGCAGCGTCGTCTTGCCATGATCGATATGCCCGGCCGTGCCGACGACCAGCGTCATCGAGCGGTGGCGAGCGCCAGCTCGATGGCGGCCGCGAGGTCGCCGTCCCGTGCCGGGTCCACCGTGCGCAGGTCGAGCAGGACCGTGTCACGCTCGATGCGGCCGATGACGATCGGGTCGCCGGCACGCAGCGCGGCGAGGCGGCGCGTCGCGGACCGCTGGCTGCCGCCGAGGGCGATGGCCACCGACGGCAACGTCTCCCCGGGGAGCGATCCGCCGCCCACGGTCGCCTGCGTCGCCTCGATGACCGCTGCCGCGCCGATCCGCGCGGCCAGCGCTTCAGCCCGTGCCTGGAGCCCAGGGAGTGGCGCCGCGATCATCTGCCAGACGGGGATGTCGGTCGTGGCACGGCCGGCGCGGTAGAGCCCAAGGGTCAGCGTAACGGCGGCCATCGTGACCTTGTCCGGACGCATGGCCCGGGCCAGCGGATCGCGCCGGATGCGGGCGATCAGGTCCGCGCGCCCGACGAGGAACCCGGCCTGCGGCCCGCCGACGAGCTTGTCGCCGCTGAACGTGACGAGATCCGCGCCGGCGGCCAGGCGCTCGGCCGGCATCGGCTCGTGGGCCAGCCCGAAGGTCGCGGTGTCCAGCAGGGCGCCGCCGCCGAGGTCATCGATGACGATCGCGCCGTGCGCGTGCGCGATGCGTGTGACGTCGGCCGGATCCGGCACCTCCGTGAAACCGGCCATCGTGAAGTTGGACGGATGCACGCGCAGGACCACCCTGGCGCGGCCAGCCTCCAGCGCCGCCTCGAAGTCCGCCGCGCGCGTCCGATTCGTGGTGCCGACCTCGATGAGCCGCGCGCCCGATCGCCGGATGATCTCGGGGATGCGGACGCCCCCGCCGATCTCGACCAGCTCGCCGCGCGACACGATGACCCCGCCACCGCGACCGGCGAGGGCCGCGGCAAGAGCCAGGGCCGCGGCGTTGTTGTTCGTGACGTAGGCATCCTCGGCACCGGTCAGCGCGACGAGATGGTCCTCCGCCACACGTGCGCGGGCGCCTCGCCGGCCCGTGGCGCGGTCGAGTTCCAGGAGCACAGCGTCGCGGGCCAGGTCAGTGGCGCTCGTCGCGACCGCGCTTGGCCACGGCGCGCGACCGAGGTTCGTGTGGATGATGACGCCGGTCGCGTTGATGACTGGCTCGATGCCGGATCCGGCGAAGTCCTCCAGGCGATCAAGCACGTCCTGAGCGAGCTCCCGGATCGCCCGCGCCGGCTCGCCCGAACGGGTCCGGACGCGCTCGTCCTCGATCACGTCGCGGACCACGGTCGTGAGCGCGGTGCCGTCCGTCTCGGGCAGGCGCGGTCGCAGGACGGCGAGGACGGCCTCGACGCTCGGTGGACGCGGGCTGCCGGCCGCCTTCGCTGCCAATCGACCCTCCATGGCGGGAACGCGTGGGAGTCGAACCCACCACGCCGCACCTGTGTGCAGCGTCACCGGTGTTGAAGACCGGGAGACCCACCGGGACCCATCCGCTCCCGGGCCGATGGTAGCGCGGCGGGGCTCGCCGGCCCGGCGGCGGCGTCCCGGCTCGGTGGCGGCGTCGCCCGTATCATCGGCTGCATGACGTCCCCCGAGCCGCCGACTCCCCCGCCGTTCCGCTTGACCGATCTCACCGACTGCGGCGGGTGCGCCGCCAAGTTCGGGGCTGACGTCCTGTCCGAGGCACTCCGGGGCCTCGGGGCGGAGGCCGCCGGCGACGACGCCGACCCGGCCCTCATCGCCGGCCTCGCGCCACCCGACGATGCCGCCGCCTACCGGATCAGCGACGACCTTGCCATCATCGGCACGCTCGACTTCTTCCCGCCGCTCGTGGACGACCCGTTCACGTTCGGTGAGATCGCGGCCGCCAACGCCCTGTCCGACGTGTTTGCGATGGGGGGCCGCGTCCTGTTCGCCCTGTCCATCGCGGCCTTCCCAGAGGAGCTGCCACGCGAGGTGATGGCGGCGATCTTCGGCGGGGCGTCCGCCAAGGTCCGTGAGGCAGGCGGCACGCTCGCTGGTGGCCACACCATCCGCGACCCGGAACCCAAGTACGGCCTTGCCGTGATCGGAACCGGCCATCCGGACAAGCTGCTGCGCAAGGGCGGTGTGGCGGTCGGCGATGCGCTGATCCTGACCAAGCGCTTGGGCACAGGCATCCTGGTCAGCGGCCAGCGCCAGGGGCGGACGACCGAGGAGCAGCTCGCGACGGCCGTCGATGGGATGCGGACGCTGAACCGCGCCGCGGCGGAGGTGCTTGTGGCCCGTGGCGTCCGTGGCGCAACGGACGTGACCGGGTTCGGCCTGCTCGGCCACGGCCTGGAGATGGCTCGGGCGTCAGGCACGCGCTTCGTGTTCGATGCGGACGCGCTGCCGGCACTCCCCGGCGCCCTGGAGCTGGCGGCGGAAGGAGTGGAGACCGGCGGCGCGGCGCACAACCGCAGGTTCGTGGCACCCGACCTGGCAGTCGCCAACGTCGTTCCGGCCGGTGTCATCGCCCTGGCCCACGATCCGCAGACGTCCGGCGGCCTGCTGGCGGCGGTCGGACCGGACGATGTCGACGACACGGTCCGAGCGCTCAACGCCGTGGGCGTGCTCGCCTGGCGGGTCGGCCGCGTCGTGGTCGGCGAGGGCGTCGCCCTGGCCTGACCGGGGCACGAACCTCCAGGCGCAGGGGGGGGGTTGGGCCGGACTTGCGCTCGCTGAGCAGGGCCGTCCCGCGCTCGCTGGGCATGCATACCGACCACCGAAGCCCCGAGTTGGTCGTCCCGGATGCGCCTCCGCCTCCGTCATGCTCGCCACACGGACAAGACGGCCACGGATGGGGTCCATCGCAGGCGTGCTGCGCCGCTCCACCGCCGGGATGTACGGGTGGCGAGCGCGCACAACCGATCGGGCGCATGCGCGACGCTGGGCGCACGGCGGCAGCGGAGGCGCCCGGTCGTCGCGGTACACTCCCCTCGTCAAGCCCCCGCAGGAGGCCCGCCCGCATGGCGAAGCCCTACGTGCGACTGACCCAGCCCCTCGTGCGCGACACGAAGGGTGGCGATCTTCGTCCCGCGACCTGGGATGAAGCGCTCGATCGCGTGGTCGCCGGTCTCCAAGCCGCGAATGCGGCACATGGACCGACGACCTTCGGCACCTTCAGCTGCAGCAAGGCGACCAACGAGGTCAACTTCGCGGCACAGAAGTTCAGCCGGGCGATCCTGGGCAGCAACAACATCGACAGCTGCAACCGCACCTGACACGCTCCGAGTGTCGCCGGTCTGGCGGCCGTGTTCGGTGCCGGTGGCGGCACAAGTGCATACGTCGAGGTCGAGGACACTGATCTGATCGTCCTGTGGGGCAGTAATGCCCGCGAGACGCATCCGATCTTCTTCCACCACGTCCTGAAGGCCATCAACAAGGGCGCCCGCCTCTACGCGGTGGACCCGCGGCGCACGACCAGCGCCGAATGGGCGGACGGCTGGCTCGGGCTTGACGTCGGGTCGGACATCGCCCTGGCCAACGCTGTCGGGCGCGAGATCATCGCGGCCGGACTGGCGAATACGGAGTTCATCGAGCGCGCGACCGTCGACTTCGAGGCCTACAAGGCCAAGGTCGAGTCATACACGCTGGAGTACGCCGAGGAAACGACGGGTGTCCCGGCGGCATCGATCCGGGAGATGGCGCATGCCTTCGCCACGGCGCCGAGGGCGATGATCTGCTGGACCCTGGGCATCACCGAGCACCACAACGCCGTGGACAACGTCCTGGCCCTGATCTCGCTCGTGCTGCTGACCGGTCATGTCGGTCGATACGGGAGCGGCGTGAACCCGTTACGTGGCCAGAACAACGTCCAGGGTGGCGGCGACATGGGGGCGCTGCCCGATCGCCTGCCGGGTTTCCAGCATGTCGAGAACGACGAGCTCCGCACGAAGTTCGATGCCGAATGGGGCGTGACCGTCCCGCCCGAGCGCGGCTGGCACCTGTCCGGGATGTTCGATGCGATGGAGCGCGGCGACCTGACCGCCGTGTACTGCATCGGCGAGAACCCGGTCCAGTCGGAAGCGGACCAGAAGCGGGCGATCCATCTGCTCGAGAGCCTCGATCTGCTCGTGGTCCAGGACCTGTTCCTGACGAAGACCGCCGAGCTCGCCGACGTGGTCCTGCCGGCCACCGCGGCCTGGGCCGAGAGCGAGGGCACCGTCACCAACTCCGAGCGCCGCGTGCAACGCGTGCGTGCTGCCGTGGCGGGGCCGGTGGGTGCCCGGGACGACCTGGCCATCATCTTCGACCTCGCCAACCGGATGGGCGGCGGCTGGGGCGAGCCGGACCCGGAGACGGTCTGGGACGAGGTCCGTCGCCTGTCGCCCGTCCACGCCGGCATGAGTTATGCGCGGCTCGAGGCACTTGGTGGCCTGCAGTGGCCGTGCTACGACGAAGACCATCCGGGCGAGATGTTCCTGCACAGCCGGCTGTGGGAGGACCCGGTCCCTGGCAATCGCGTTCCGTTCGTGCCGGTCGATCACGACCCGCCGGTGGACAAGCTGACCGACGAATATCCGATCCGCCTGACGACCGGGCGTCGCCTCGATTCGTACAACACGGGCGTCCAGACGGCCGGCTACGCGTCGCCGTTGCGACGCGGCGAATCGCTCGACATCTCCCCGGAGGACGTCGCTTCGTACGGCCTCGCCGATGGCGAAGTCGTGCGCATCACGTCACGGCGCGGGACCGTGGACGCGCCCATCCGGATCGACGAGTCCCTGCGCCCCGGCCTGACGTTCATGACCATGCACTTCCAGGACGACGTCGCGGTCAATCTGCTGACCATCGACGCCACCGACCCAAAGTCCGGCACGGCCGAATTCAAGGCCACGGCCATCCGCATCGACAAGATCGAGGCCCCGGTCCCCGCCTGATGGGGCGCACGCCGGACGGGCTCGTCGCTCTCCGGTCAGGCGGGCCGGACGACGGGGAGCCCGATCTGGCGGGCCGCGTCGGCGAGCCGGTCGTCGTAGGTCACGAACGCACCAAGATCACCACCGAGCGCCAGCGCCGTTGCGACGTGGATCGCATCCAGGGTCCGAAGCGTCGTCGGACCGATGTCGTGCGCCCTCGCGGCGATGTCCGGATCAAGCTCGACGACCAGCACGGATCGAAGGACGGTGTCGAGGTGATCCTGGTCGGACGACTTCCGGTGCACTGCGCGGTGCGTCTCGATGATGCCGATCCTGCTGGTCGCGACCCGCTCGTGCTCGATGTACCAGTGGCGCATCGGTCGGGCGTCCGGCTCGTCCAAGATGAGCTTCACGAGCGCCGATGCGTCGAGATACGCGACCCCGCTCACCGCGGCTCCTCGTCGCGCATCTGGAGCAGGATCTCGGTGAGCGTGGGACCGCTCGGGTTCGGATCCGGCAGCGGCGGCGGGATGTCGCGTGGTCGGATCGTCGCCGGCGTGGCGCGACCGTCGGCGATCATCTGATCGAGGATCGAGCGCCGCTCTGGCGGACATGGTCGCAACTCGGCGACGGGCTGGCCTCGCTCGGTCACCTCGAGGGTCTCGCCAGCCTTCACGCGCTCGAGATAGACGCTCAGATTCTGGCGCAACTCCCGAACGCCGACGCGTGCCGATCGTCGCTCAGTCTCACTCATGTAGCACACGGTAGCACATGCCCAGCGGAGTCTGCCAACACCCTGTCGGGCGACGTTTGACCGACTCGCGCTTACCGGTTAGCGTCCCGGCCGTGACCGCACCTCACGATCTGGACCCAGCCGTCGCTCGACTGCTCGACCGCCGTCCCCCGTCGGTCATCCGGGAACCGCCGCTCTGGCGCCAGCCGATCCGGGCCGCCGTCATCGTGGCGACCGCGGCGATCGCGATCACGACGAATCTGCCGTGGTTGCACCAGGAAGGCATCGGCAAGATCCTCGTACTGACCGGCAACAGCGGCCTGGCTGATGGCACCTTGCTCACGATCACGGCGATCGCCACGACGATCCTTGTCAACAACCGAGACGCCGTCGGGTCGCGCAGCTGGCTCCTGCGCTGGCTGCCGGCGATCCTCGGCGTGGTCGGTCTGCTGTTCGTGCTGAGCGCCGCCCGCAACATGGAGCTCCAGATTCAGATCTGGCGGCGCTACGGTGCGACCGGGGTGTACGAACCCGGGTTCTTCGCCTTCGTCGTGTCCGGGGTCGTGTTCGGCGCCATCGCGCTCTGGCTCGGCGTCCGGCGCGGCGTCGCAAGAACGACCGACGGGCGGCCCAACGACCGCCTCGTGGTCCACCGATCGAGCCTGCTCGCGGTGCTCGCCAGCCTGGCCGGCGTCGTCGTCGGGACACTCATCGGCGGGGCGGTGGCGCTCGGGCTGGACGTGGATCCTGCGGCGGTCGGCGTGCCGCTGCTCGGCCTGTCCGTGCTCGGTGGCGCCGTCGGGGGTGTCCTGGCGTCCCGCCTGGCGAGGATGCTGCTCGAACCCTGATCGGCTGGGACCGCATCGCGGTCGTCGCGCCCCGCTGAGTCCACCCAGCGCTACACTCGCCAGCTATGGACCTCCACGTCATCGGGCCCCTGGCCTCCCCTGCCGAACGTTCGGCGGTCGACGCCGTCCTGGGCCCGCCGGAAAGCGGCTGGGTCGGCGGCCCGCGGCAGTCTGGCATCGACGGAACCTCGGCCCGTGGTGGCCACGCGATCCGGGCCAGGCGCTCGCAGCTGCTGCCGGCACTCCACGCGGTCCAGGACCGCATCGGCTGGATCAGCCAGCCGGCTCTCAACTACATCTCGCGCCGGCTGGCCGTGCCGCCGGCGGAGGCCTACGGCGTGGCCACGTTCTACGCGCTGTACGCCACCAGGCCGCGCCCACCGGTGATGGCCCACGTCTGCGACGACATCGCCTGCCGGATCGCCGGGGCGGAGGGGATCTGCGACGAC
>JBKJHI010000280.1:0-3073 GCA_046599085.1 Candidatus Limnocylindrales bacterium | reverse complement strand
CCGGTCCCACCTGCCGCCAGCATGAGCTCCAGCCGATCGTCCCGACCGGCGACTTCCTCGGCCAGCGTTGCCGCCTCGTCGAGGGCGTCGGCCAGCCGATCGCGCGAGGCCCTGCGCGAACCCACCAGCACCACGGTCGCCACGGCCACGATGACGAACAGGGCCTGGCGCGCCAGTTCCGCACGATCAGGCGAGAGCAGCGCGTCCCCGCCGATGAAGATCACCGCATCCAGCGTGAAGGCCACCGCGGCGGCCGTCAGTCCGCCGATCAGACCGCCGATCCACGCTGCGGTGACGGCAGCGGCCATCAGCAGGATATAGCCGGAGTCGTCACCGACGGCCTCACCCAGGGTCGCCTTCGTGAATATAGCGAGCCACCCGATGAAGGCGCCGGCGATCAGCGATCCCCACGGCCCGAGGCGCACGTCCCACGCAAGCGCCAACTCCGACATCGCGCGTCGCGAAGCACCGTGCGCGCTCTGCTCGCGGTCCATCCGGACGGTCGACCTCCGTCAGTCGTGTGCGCCCTGGCCCCGGGCGCCGGGGTCGCCGCAGTATAGGGATGCCCGATCCGGTCGAGCGTCAGGTGCCTGTCACGAGCATGAAACGCGGCGACCGGTCCCGGCGAGGCGCCCGCTGCCTGTGGGTCTCTACGGTGGACCCACGGCGCCGAACACGGCTCCGATGATGACAGGAGTGACCCAGATGGACCACGACAACCTGAACGATCACGCCCTTCCGCACGACGCGGATCCGCTCCCCGACGACGGAACGGCCGTAGAGAACGAGGAAGGCGGCGCTGAGGCGATCGGTGCCGGTGCCGGAGCGCTCGGCGGTGCCGCCGTCGGCATGGCCGTCGGTGGTCCGGTCGGCGCGGTCGTCGGCGGCGCCATTGGCGCGGTCGGCGGAGCGGTCGCCGGTGAGGCTGCCGAAGGCGACGACGAGGCCGGAGCCGGCACGGGTGCTCTGGGTGGCGGTGTTGCCGGCGCCCTCGTCGGTGGCGCGATCGCGGGTCCTCCCGGGGCGGTCGTCGGTGGCGCCGTCGGCGCGGCCGGTGGTGCGGGGGCCGGCGACCAGCTCGAGGAAGAGACCGAAGAGGCCGATCGCACCACTGTGGCCGATCGCACCTACTGAACCGTTCGCCACAGCGGATCCGTCGCACCGTCCGGCTTTTGCCGGGCGGTGCGACACTATCCAGCCCGCGAAGGTATCGCACATGGCTCGACCGCTCCGCATCGCCCTGGTCGCCCCGCCGTTGGAACGGGTGCCGCCTCGTGCCTACGGGGGGACCGAGCGGATCGTCCACGGCCTCGCGGTCGAGCTCGATCATCGCGGCCGCGAGGTGACCACGTTCGCGTCGGGCGATTCCGAGGTGCCGGGCCGGCACATCGTCACGGTCCCGCAGGCCCTGCGCCCCAGCGGCTACATCGGCGACCCGTTGCCGTGGTTCCACGTGACCATGCGCGAGGTCGTGGACCGAGCGCACGAGTTCGACCTGATCCACACCCACCTGGAGTGGGCGAACCTCCTGCTGGCCCGCGTCGCGCCCGTGCCGGTCGTCTCTACGTTCCACGGGCGCCTCGACCTGCCGTGGGCGGCCACCCTGTTGCGCGACGCACCGCGCGGCCTCGTCGCGATCAGCCGGAACCAGGCCGCCGCGCACCCTGACGTCCCGTGGGCAGCGGTCGTGCACAACGGGCTGCGGCTCTCGGACGCGCCGTTCGAGCGGCGGCGCAGCGACAGTCTGTGCTTCGTGGGTCGCGTCGCACCCGAGAAGGGGATCGTGGAGGCGATGGAGGTCGCACGTGCGGCTGGCCGACCGCTCCGCATCGCCGCCAAGATCGCGCCAGGCGGCTCGGAGCGCGAGTACTACGAAGCGGTCTTCCGGCCCGCACTGAAGGCCGCAGGCAGCGACGTCGAGTTCCTTGGGGAGCTCCTGCAGATCGATCGCGATCGGCTCTTCGCGGACAGTTTTGCGTCACTGATGCCGGGATCGTGGCCCGAGCCATTCGGCCTCGTGGCGATCGAGGCGCTCGCCACCGGGACACCCGTCATCGCGCGTCGTATCGGCGCGCTCCCGGAGATCATCCGAGATGGCATCGACGGCTTCTTCGGGGACGACGTCACGGCTATGGCCTTCAGCGTCGACCGCGTGACCGGGCTGGACCGCGAGGCGATCAGGGCCTCGGTGCTCGAGCGATTCTCCGTCGAGCGGATGACGGACGGGTACGAGGCCGTCTATGCGGCGCTGCTCGCCGAGCGGGCCGAGGTCGTCGCGGCGCGCCCGGTGCCCGACAACGTCCGCGCGGCGCTGGCGGCGGGCACGGAGACGGCGATCGTGCCGCCCGAGCGGCTCATGGCGAAACGCGATCGGGTCGACGCGCTGAGCAAGGGCGGCTGACCGCGCGGTCGCTGGCTACGTTTGGCCGTTCGCCGTCTCATCGCTCGCAGCGGCATCGAGCGGAACGGAGCGCAGGTATGAGACCGCCCGTCCATCGCCTCCAGCCCCAAGGATGAGCCGGTACTCCACCGGTACCCGTCGACCGTCCCGTCGCAGCAGGACGGACGTGGAGTGCAGGACGCCGGCGTCCTGGAGGAGCGCACGGATCCAGGGCACCGCGGGTCGGCTGGCCGGGTCCGTCAGGTCACCACTGGCCATCGTCCGCAGGGTGTCGAGGTCGACCCCGATGAGGTCGAGGGCGGCACCGTTGGCATCGACATAGCGACCGTCGCCATCGATGGTCAAGCTGGCAGTCCCCTCCGCTTCCCACCACGGGTCCGAGCCCGTGAACGGGCTGTAGCGACCATCGCGATAGGCGTACCAGGCCTCACCGCCGCCGAGAGCGGCGAGCGATTCGCGCGCACGGACGACCGCGTCGGGATACGTCGCGTGCAGGGCGGCCTGGAGGTTCAGCTCGGTACGATCGATCAGCTCGGCGAGCAGGCGCGCGGCAACGGCCGCAAACACCAGGTCGTGGGGCGGGAAGCACAGCAGCGAGACGCCGGCGTGCGTGACGGTCCGGTAGGGCATCGGGTGACGGAGTCCTTGGGCCCGGGATCGGGCGTCTGGGAG
>JBKJHI010000279.1:0-35061 GCA_046599085.1 Candidatus Limnocylindrales bacterium | reverse complement strand
TGCGGACTGGTGTCAGCCCTCGTATTCGAAGCCGATCTTGACCTCGACGCGGTACTCGACGATCTCGCCGTCTCGAACGACCGCGGTCGACTTCACGACTTCCACGCTCTGGATGTTTCGGACGGTGCGCGAAGCGGTGGCGACGGCCTGGCGCGCGGCATCGCTCCACGACGAGGGACTCGTACCGACCATCTCCCGGATGATGATGACGCCCAATCTGATACCTCCGTCCTTGCCTGATGCGGTCCGCCCATCATGCCACGCGGCGGCGGACCCCCCGATGACGGATGCGGTTCAGGCGCGGGCCAGGGCTCAGGCGTGGGCCGCTGAGGTCTCCTGGCCCAATGTGCCGGCTCGGACCTTGTCGAAGCACGAGGAGCAGTACACCGGACGATCGCTCCGCGGCGCGAATGGCACGACGGCCTGCCCTCCGCATGCGCCGCAGACGGCGGCGTGGAATTCGCGTGGCCCTTCGGTCGATCTGGCCTGCTTGGCGACGGCCCGGCACGACGGGCATCTCTGCGGGTCGTTGACCAGACTCTTGCTGGCGTAGAAGGCCTGTTCGCCTGCGGAGAAGATGAACTCCTCCGAGCAGTCGCGACAGGACAGTGTTCGGTCCTGGTACACCCTCTCCAGACCCTCCTCGGCTCGGACGCCTTGACGGTGGAGGCCCCGTCGTGGCCCGCGGACCGAAGGTCGGGGCAGGCAGGGGCGAAGGGCTGCGCGCTCGCTCGGTCCGGGCCGCGCCCGGGAACTCTTCGGACGAAGATACGCGCGGCGTCAAGGGGGTTGCGGTCGGATCCCGGCCCTCGTGGGAACCGTTCGGCGCATGCGGTCGTCCAGCGGGACATGTCACACGATCGACGTCCCGCCATGCCCATCGCCGCCGCCGCGGCGCTCTCCCTCTTCCTCGTCGCCTGCACCGGCGGTGCGGCGGCCCCCTCACCGGCGTCCAGCGACGGACCGTCCGCGGCTCCCACGGCTGCGCCGAGTCAGGGTGGCGACGTCCTGCAGCACGAGACCGGCGCGACCGATGTGCTGCTCCGCTACGAGGAGGGCGGCGGCTTCATGATGGCGGGGTTCGCGGCCACCATCGTCCCCAGCTTCACGCTGTACGGTGACGGCACGATCGTGTTCCGCGACCCGACCGAGGAGTACCCGCCGGCCGAGGGTTCGGTGTTCAAGTCGCCGCCGATGCGGACGGCCACGCTCACCGAGGAGCAGATCCAGGACCTGCTGCGGACCGCGCTCGATGAGGGCGGGCTGGCGGTTGCCAAGCCCCGCTACGACAACGACATGGTGGCGGACGCGGGCACGGCGATCTTCACCATCACGGCCGGCGGCCAGACGAAGACGGTGTCCGTCTATGCGCTCGGCATGGACGTGCAGGGGCAGGCGGACGCGGCAGCGCGAGCGGCGTTCGTGAAGCTCGTCCAAACGCTCACGAAGATCGATGAGGGCGGCGTGGTCACGGCGACGGACTACGTCCCGACCGCCTACCGCGGCGTGCTCCTCGAGGCGCCAGGTATCGTGGCGCCGGACACCCGGGCGTGGCCGTGGCCGGACATCGACGTTGCGGACTTCAAGAGCAACTCGGACCCGAACGCGTTTCCGATCCCCGTCCGAGTCATGTCCCCCGCCGAGATCGACGCGCTCGGCATCGAAGGCTATGCAGGCGGCTTCCAGAACATGATCCTGAAGGCCCCCGACGGAACGACCTACACGTTCTCGTTGCGGCCGCTCTTGCCCGGCGAGACGGAGTGACGAGCGTCAGTTGACCTCGGCGAACCGCTCGCCGGCGTAGGAGACGAAGCGCGTCTGGCGCTTCTTGAACCAGAGCTGGATCTCACCGGTCGGACCGTTACGGTGCTTGGCCAGCTTCAGGTTGATCACCTCGCCGTCTGACTCCTGGTCGTCGGCTCCGCGCTCCCTTTCCCGCCACAGGAAGCAGACCAGGTCGGCGTCCTGCTCGATGGCGCCGGACTCGCGCAGGTCCGACAGGCGCGGCTCCTTGGATTCGCGCATCTCCGGCTGGCGTGAGAGCTGGGACAGGGCGATGACCGGCACGGACAGTTCGCGCGCGAGCGCCTTGAGCCCGCGCGAGATCTCACTGACTTCCTGGACGCGGTTGGCATCGCGGTTGGTCGTGGTCGCCTGCATCAACTGGAGGTAATCGACGATCACGAGGTCGAGGCCCGCCTCCGCCTGGAGCCGGCGTGCCTTGGTGCGAAGCTCCATCGCCGAGATGTTCGGGGTGTCATCGATGTACATCGGGGCTTCGGACAGGGAGTTCATCGCGGGCGCGATCCGGGCGAAGTCCATCTCCTCCAGGAAGCCCGTGCGCAGTCGCTGTGAATCGATATTGGCGACGCTCGACAGCATGCGCAGCACCAGCTGCTCCTTGCTCATCTCGAGGCTGAACACACCGACCGACTTGCGCTCCCGAACCGCGGCGTGTTCCGCGATATTGAGCGCGAAGCTCGTCTTGCCGACCGACGGACGGGCCGCGATGATCACGAGGTCGCTTGGTTGCAGGCCGGTGGTCAGCGCATCGAGGTCGGTGAAGCCCGTGCGGACGCCGGAGATCTCGCCACGATGGGCGTGGAGATAGTCGAGCCGGTCATAGGCGTCGTGCAGCAGCGCCTTGAGTGGGCTGAAGCCAGTGTCGATGCGCTTCTGGCTGACGGCGAAGAGCTCGGCCTCGGCTCGGTCGATGGCTTCCTGGATCTCTGCCGGATCCTCGTAGCCGATGCCGGCGATGCGGCCGGCCGCACCGATGAGGTTGCGCAGGACCGCCTTCCGCTCGACGATGCGTGCGTACTGCGCGGCGTGGACCGCGGTCGGGGTCTCGTTGCTGAGGCTGCTCAGATAGGCGCGGCCACCGACCGCCTCGAGTTCTTCGCGCCGCTCGAGCGATTCGGCGACCGTGACGATGTCGATTGGTTCACGTCGCTCGAAGAGATCCAGGATGGCGGCGTAGATTCGCCCATTCGCCTGCCGATAGAAGTCCTGTGGGCGCAGGAACTCGGCGACCTCGACGACCGCATCCCGGTCGATGAGGATGGCGCCAAGGACCGATTGTTCGGCCTCGAGACTCTGGGGTGGCAGTCGATCGATCACGGCGTGGCACGACTCCGACGATTCGGTGGGGGGCTCTATCGTCCGGGATGAAGGGCCGGTTGCCTCAACGAATGCGGCGATCTCGGCCGCCCGCGTCCACGACTTCCGCACCGGTGTGGGCCGGTTGTGGACAGTCCGTGTGGATATCCCCAACCGCCGGGGCCGCGGCGCCCTAGTCGAGTTTGCGGATGACGCCGATCAGCTTGCCCTGGATCCGCACGTCGTCGTAGAACTGCGGCGGGTACGCCTGGTTGGCTGGCTGGAGTCGAATCTTGTCCTTCTCCTTGAAGAATCGTTTCAGGGTGACCGCGTTCTCATCGACCTGCGCGACCACGATGTCCCCGTTGCGGGCGGTGGTCTGTGGGCGGATCAGCACGAAGTCGCCGTCGGCGATATGGGCCTCGATCATCGAGTCGCCGCGGACCCTCAGGACGTAGGCGTCGCCGTTGGGCGCCAGCATGTCTGGGATCGCCATCGACTCCGAGGCATCCTGGTAGGCCTCGATCGGGCCACCGGCCGCGATCTCACCGATGATCGGCACGACCCTGGAGTCCGCAGTCGTGGATTGCGGGACGAGCTCGCTGCTCAGTCCGAGCTTCATCGCGGCCGTCGGGGTGAGGCGCAGGGCGCGGCTCAGCGGATTGCCCTTGGGGTCCGTACCACGTTCGAGGTAACCCTCGCGCTCCAGGATGAGCAGGTGGTGATGGGCAGCCGAGGTCGAGGCGAGCCCGACCGCGCGCGCGATCTCGCGAACCGATGGCGGATAGCCGCGCGCGCGGAGCGTCGCGGCGATGAAATCGAGGATCTTGACCTTGCGCTCGGCGTCGTGCTTCGTCACTCGCGCCTCCTTGTCGTGCATCATACCGAACGGGCGTTCGATGTCAAGGCGGCAGGCGGCAGGCGGCAGGCGGCAGGCGGCAGGCGCGAGGCGGCAGGCGGGCGGCGGCGCGTTCCTCCTGCGCTACTGGTGGGAGCGAAGCGGCGATGTGCTCCTGGTGGGAGCGATTTCCTGTCAGATCCCTCGTGAACATATCCCCAGACTGCGGTCCGCGCATCCTGGGCGAGGCTTCACGAGGGACCTGTGCGGAATGTGCTCCTGCTGGGAGCGCGGCACGGGCTAGACCGCCGCACGGGCTGGACCGCCGCACGGGCTGGACCGCCGCTGCTGCGACCGCGGCCGCCTGGACCGCGGCCGCTCCCCGCTCTGGCCCCTCGAGGCATGACTGGTAGACTGCCCCTCCCCGTCGAACCGCGGCGGGATCGTGGCGGAGCGGAAACACAGCACATGGCAGCGACCACCCCAGCGAAGTCGAAGCGGCGCGGCGCGGCGAGTGCCGGCCTCGGTCGTTTCGTGTCCCTGCTGGCGTTCCTGCCCATCGCCAGCCGCGTGCCGGAGTACGCACGCCTCGTGGCCGCGCTCGTCCTCGATCAACGGACACCGACCAGTCACAAGATGATGCTCGGTGCCGCCGCCGGATACATCCTGCTGGGCCGGGACATCATCCCGGATGAGGTCCCGATCCTCGGTGGGCTCGACGACCTGGTCGTCGTGGTCCTGGCCGTCGACCTGTTCCTCGACGCCGTCCCCCAAGAGGTGCTGGAGGAGAAGCTCCGCGACCTCGATATCGATCGCATCGCGTTCGACCGCGATGTCGCCCAGATCCGGCGCTTGACGCCGGGGCCCGTCCGTCGGACCATCCGCCGGGTCCCCGCATTGGTCAGCACGGCGGGCGACGCCATCGGCAAGCTCGGTCTCGGTCCGCGTGTTCGGACCTGGATCACCAGGGAGGATCCCATCTCTTGAAGGTCATCCTGACCAAGGACGTCGCCAAGCTCGGCAAGAGCGGCGAGATGAAGACCGTCACCGACGGCTATGCCACCAATTTCCTGATCCCGCAGCAGCTCGCCGTCCCGGCTGCCGGTGGCGCCTACCGAGCGTGGCAGCACGACATCGCCTCGCGCGAGGACAAGCGCAAGAAGGAGCGCGAGGGGGCCGAGATCGCGGCAACCCGCATCGCCAGCACGACCCTGACGATGGGCGTGAAGGTCGGCGACGGCGGCAAGCTGTACGGCTCGATCACCTCGAAGGACATCGCCGATGCGCTCGCACGCCGTGGCATCGATGTCGACCGTCACAAGATCGAGCTCGAGGAGCCGCTCAAGACGCTCGGCACCTACAAGGTCGCGATCAAGGTCTTCACCGGCATGACGCCCGAGGTCACGATCGTCGTCGAGCCCAAGGGCTGACCCCGGCGGACAGGGCTGACCCCCGCTGACCGCGCTGACCGCGCTGATCGCTATCGACCGGTCAGCCGCCAGACGCTGACGCCGTCGACCGAGTAGACCGTCTCGAATCGCGGGCTTGCCGAGAAATCGGTCGGCACACCGTCGTCGCAATCGAGTGCCCCGCCCGACGACAGCACATACGTCGCGCCGTAGACGGCCATGCGCTCGATCGCGACGTCCGCACCGTCGCAGTAGATGGCCCTGGTGTCCGCCTCGCGCGGCGCCGGGTCGTACCCGAGGTTGGCGACGTACGGCCCGAACGTCGTGATCCGCAGGCGTCCGGCGAGATCGACCGGCGAGTTGATGAAGGCGTCGGCGGCAAAGACGGCACGCTCCGGCGTGTGCGTCTCGATCCAACGGCCGGCGGCCGCCTGGGCGAGGCTCATGGTCACGGCCGGATGCGTCGCGTGGTGGATGGCGATCAATGCCGGGCTGATGGCGCACACGGCGAGGGTCGCGACGAGCACCGGCCTCGGCCAGCGGGCGATGAGCCACGCGGCCAGGATGGCCACGGCGATCCACATCATCTGGAAGTACTTGTTCATGTCGAACTCGACCGCGCTGACCACGATCAGGTTGGGAACGAAGAAGAGCGCCACTGCCCATGCCGCGAGGAAGCCGCGAGCCGGCGCAGCGCGCGAGCCGCGCAGCGCGACCACGGCGATCACCGCGAGCAGGACCGGGATCCCGAGGTTGGTGACGTAGAAGACCACGGTGGCCAGCGGTCCGTCGGCGATGCGCGCCTCGCTCCAGCCGAGCACGAAGCGGAACGCGCCCTCGCCACTCTGCCGGGCGGCCGCGGGCAGCACGAACCGGAGGGCCAGGACGACCGGGGCGAGGAAGAGCAGGGCATCACGGGCGAGGTCGGGGACGCGCGGTCGCCACGTGCCTGACGCGATCGCCCACGCGACGAACAGGCCGACGATCAGGTACGTCGCCGGGAACGCGTAGAAGTGGAACGGCGCGAGGAGGGCGGCGAGCACCCCGGCCAGCGCGATCCCCGCGGGCCGGCGTCCCAGGCAGGAGACCACGAGCAGGACGACCGCGACCAGGCCCGGCAGTCCGAACGTGGTGGCTCGATGCGGCAGGAATCCGGTCCCGAAGATCGACGCGATGCGGAAGAACGGCCAGCCGTCCGCCCACGAGTTGTCATACGGGTTGCCGACCACCAGGTCGATCACGGACCCATCGCCGGCGAGCAGGTCGCCGACGAGCCGCAGCCAGCCCATCCCGCCTCCGGCGCACACGAGGATCGTGGCGATGGTCGCGACCCGCCGATCGCGGGTCAGGACGACGGCGAGTGACCAGACGACGAGGGCGAGCACCCCGGCCATCACTGCGCTCGACAGCATGAACACCGGGATGATCGAGACGTCCGCCGCCGTCGCCAGGATCGCGCCATGGAAGTCGGCGAACCAGTGATAGGTGAGGGGCTGGCCGGCGACGTACGGCACCTCGGGCGGGAAGTTGCCGTGGACGATGCTGTTGCCGATCGCGACGTGGACGAGGAAGTCGCTCCAGTTCCAGCCACCGGACACGAACCCCTCCGGCGTCTCTCGCCATGCGTTCAGGCCGAGGACGAGCCCGACGACGAACGTGACGCCGACGGCGAGGACCCACGCCGGTGCATCGTCCCGGATCGCCCCAGCGACGGCGCGCGGGATGTCCCGGGGGTGCGGCGGCTGCCAGTCAGCCAGCGCGGGATGGCGCACGCGCGCCACGACGACCGTGAGCAGGACGAGGAACACGGCCGCGACCGTGACGGCGATCCGCCCGAAGCCATCGACCCGACTGACGAGCTCGACCAGATGGGCCGAGCCGTACACGCTTGTCACGATCCCGACGCCCGCCACGCCGGCCTTCGGCAGGTCCGGTGCCACTCGGCGGACGACGATCCAGCCCGGGATGGTGAACAGCAACGGCCAGACGAGGATGATCGCGAGCGCGGGCACGGCCCAGGTCAGCACGACGCCCGCGGTCACCGCGAGCAGCAGTGCCAGCACGACGGAGGTCCTGATGGGCTCGACCCTGAGGCGGGTGTCGGTGGGGGACTGCACGGCCGCGCGATGATACCCACCGTGAGCACCCGGACGATCCTGCACGTCGACCTCGATGCCTTCTTCGCCGCGGTCGAACAGCGCGACCGGCCGGAGCTTCGGGGAAAGCCCGTCATCGTCGGTGGCGATCCGCGTGGGCGAGGGGTGGTCTCGGCGGCGAGCTACGAGGCGCGCCGGTTCGGCGTCCACTCCGCGATGTCGCTGATGGAGGCCGTGCGGCGCTGTCCGGACGGCGTCTTCCTGCCGGTCGACGGGCGCCGCTACCAGGCCGCCTCACGCGACGTGATGGCCGTCCTTCGCCGGTTCACGCCTCAGGTGGAGCCGATCTCCATCGATGAGGCATTCCTCGACGTCACCGGGTCGATCTCCCTGTTCGGCGATGGGCCATCGATCGCTGCGCGCATCAGATCGGCCGTTCGCGACGAGGTGGGACTGACGGCGTCGGTCGGTGTGGCCGCCACGAAACTCGTGGCCAAGATCGCGTCAGATCTGCGCAAGCCCGATGGGCTCGTCGTCGTCCAGCCCGGCGACGAGGCGACATTCCTCGAATCGCTGGCCATCGGCCGGCTGTGGGGCGTCGGCGAAAAGACGGCGGCGGTCCTCGCCGAGTACGGCGTGCGCACGATCGGCGATCTCGCCGCGATGCCGCCCGATGTGCTGGTGCGCCGCTTCGGGAAGCACGGCGCCTCGCTGGCCCATCGCGCGCGGGGCGTGGACGACGACCCGGTCCACGAGGGCGACCCAGCGAAGTCGGTCGGCCACGAGCACACCTTCGATGTGGACACCTCCGACCCCGACGTCATCGAGCGCACGCTGCTGGCCATGGCCGACGGCGTCTCGGGTCGGCTGCGCTCGGCGGGGGTCCGCGCGTCGACCATCACGGTCAAGATCCGCGACAGCTCGTTCCGGACCATCACGCGGCAACGGACGCTCGCCACACCGACCGACCTGACCGAACCGATCTTCTCGACGGCGTTGGACCTGGCGCGCCCGGAAGTCTGCGGCATCCGCGTGCGACTCCTCGGGGTGAGTGCCTCCAACCTCGGCGAACGGGATCAGCTGGGCATGTTCGAGGTGGAGGAGCCGCGACGGCGCCGTGCCATCGAGGCCGCGGACGCGCTCCGACGACGCTACGGCTCCGACGCCATCACCCGCGGTCGTCTGGTCGGTACGGGACTCCCGGCGCCATTCGAGCGAGATCCGAGGAACCCCCTGGACCGGCGGGCGAGGGGCATGCCGACAGATGCGTCGGACCCGACCGCCGAGAGCCCCGAGGCGAGTGACACGCTAGCTGTCACGGACCTCGATGAGACTCTGTCTGACGACGCTTGACATCGAACGCCTGTTCGGTCTAGTCTCGCCGAGTCAATCGAACAGATGTTCTGTCGGACCGAGTGCCCCGGCCGATGTGACCCAACCGCCCCCGACCACGAAGAAGGAGCCATCAGACATGGCATTCATCCGCGTCGAGCCGGTCCAGGTCCACGTCCGGACCGACTGGTTCACCGGCCGCCCCCGCGAGATCACGTGGGGCGCCGAACGACTCCAGATCACCCAGTTGTCCGCTGTCCGCGAGGAGGCGGCCGCCTATCCGGTCATCACCGGCCCCCGCACCTTGTTCGAGGTGGAGACGCCTCGGGCCCGCCTCTCCCTGACCTACCAGCACCGCTCGCGGCGATGGACGGTCACCGGCCTGGACGAGGTCCATCGCGCCGCCTGATCCCGCATCTCCCTGCGGCAGCGGATCGCCCTCCCTCGTCCGCTGTCCGCCCGTCGGAAGACGGGGCGAGTGCGCCGGTACCGTGCTCGCCCCGTTCCCCGACCCTCATCCGACGTGCCACATCGTGAGCACGGTCCGGCTCTCGACGGTCGCTGCGTGTACGATCGGTCGTGATGACTGACGAGACTGCCGTTCGGTTCCGGGACCTGACCGTCGACGGGTTCCTGGCGCAACTTGCGTCCGCGGCTCCCGTTCCAGGAGGCGGCAGTGCGTCGGCGGTGACGGCCGGCATCGGCGCTGCGCTCGTCGCGATGGTCGCGCGCCTGTCCGCTGGACGACCCAAGTACGCAGAGCACGAGGCGCTCCACGCATGGGCGACCGAGGTCGGCGTCGGCCTGACGGACCGCTTCCTGATCCTCGCCGATGAGGATGCTGGCGCCTACGCCGGGTTCGCCGCCGCGATGCGTCTACCGCGCGCGACCGAAGCCGAGACAGCCGCCCGGACGTCGGCGCTGCAGGCCGCGGCGCGAGCCGCATCCGAGGTCCCGCTCCGCTGCGTCGAGGCGTGCCTGGAACTCGTGGGGGCCGCCGAGTCCTTGGCCGGTCGAAGCAACGCCAACGCCTCGAGCGACCTGAACGTTGCCTCCCTGCTGGGCGAGGCCGCGGCCCGTGGCGCCGCCGCCAACGTCCTCGTCAACCTGCCGTCGGTCGGCGATCCGGAGTTCGAGGAGTTGATGACCTCCCGGGTGCGGGACCTGCTCACCCAGATCGAGGGGATCGCTGCGGCGACCCGCGAGGCCGTCGGTGGCGGCAAGTCGCGCCAGCCGATCCCCGGACCGGCGCGCGCCTGAGCGTGGGGACGGCGTGACGGCCCGGCGCCTGGAGGGCGGCCCGATCGCGGCCGAGATCCGTACCGCGGTCGCCGAGGATGTCGCCGCATTCCGCGGATCGGTCGGGCGCCCGCCAGGTCTGGCGGTCGTGATCATCGGTCGCGATGCGCCATCCGCCGTCTACCTCGAGCAGATCCTGCGCGGTTGCGCCAAGGTCGGGATCGACGCGCGGTTCGTGGAGCTCGAAGGTGAGGCCACCGAGGCGGCCGTCGTCGACCGGATCCGGGAGCTCAACGCCGATCCTTCCGTCGATGGGGTGATCGTCCAGATGCCGTTGCCGCCGACCATCCGGCTGCGCGCGGTCGTGGACGCCATCGATCCTGACAAGGACATCGACGGCATCCATCCGCTCAACGCCGGTCTGCTGCGACTGGGTTACGACGGGTTCCTCCCCGCGACGGCACATGCCGCGGTCGAGATCCTCCGCCGGTCCGGCATCGAGATCGCGGGATGCGACGCGGTCATCGTCGGTCGGTCCGCGGTCGTCGGGATGCCGGCGGCCTTCCTGCTCGTCCGTGAGGACGCGACGGTCACCGTCTGCCACTCCCGGACCCGCGACCTGGCCGCCCACATCGCACGAGCGGATATCGTCGTCGTCGCGGCTGGCCATCCCGGCCTGATCACGGGTCCGATGCTGAAGCCCGGGGCCGTGGTCGTGGACGTCGGCATCAACGTCGTCGATGGCCGCCTCGTCGGGGACGTGGACTTCGAGACGGCGTCCACCGTCGCCTCGGCCATCACCCCCGTGCCCGGCGGCGTCGGGCCGCTGACCAACGCCCTCTTGCTCACGCATCTCGTCCGCGCCGCGCAGCGCCATGCCGGCGCGGTCCCGGTCACGGCACCCGTCGGCTGAACCACCGACCCATCGACCGCCAGGTCACACCCGAGGAGTCGAATGAGCTTTCCGTCCGATCTCGACATCGCCCGTTCCGTCACCCCGCGCCCGATCGTGGACATCGCGGCCGAGCTCGGGATCCGCGACGAGGAACTCGAGCTGTATGGCCCGACCAAGGCAAAGGTCACCCTCGCGGCGATCGAGCGCCTGGAGGCGGAGCGACCGCGCGGCAAATACGTCGTGGTCACGGCGATCACGCCGACCCCGCTCGGTGAGGGCAAGTCCACGACGACGGTCGGCCTCGCCCAGGGGCTCAACAAGATCGGGCGCAAGGCGTCCGTCAACATCCGCCAGCCGTCGCTCGGTCCGGTCTTCGGCATCAAGGGTGGCGCCGCGGGGGGCGGGTACAGCCAGGTCATCCCGATGGAGGACTTCAACCTCCATCTGACCGGCGACGTCCACGCCATCGGTGCGGCCCACAACCTGGCCGGGGCCTTTCTGGACAACAGTCTCCATCACAAGAACCCCCTCGGCATCGATCCGCACGGGATCCTGTGGCCGCGGGTCCTGGACATCAGCGACCGCGCGCTCCGCCACGTCGTCATCGGCCTCGGCGGGCGCCAGGACGGGGTCCCGCGCGAGACGGAATTCGTCATCACCGTCGCATCAGAGGTCATGGCCGTCCTCGCTCTGGCGACCGACCTGTTCGACCTGCGCGCCAGGTTGGGTCGCATGGTCCTCGCCACGCGCGCGGACGGCACGGCGATCACCGCCGAGGACCTCGGCGTGGCCGGCGCGATGACCGTGCTCCTGCGCGACGCCATCAAGCCCAACCTGCTGCAGACGCTGGAGGGCGGGCCGGCCTTCGTTCACTGCGGCCCGTTCGGCAACATCGCTCACGGCAACAACTCGATCATCGCGGACCGCCTCGCGCTGGTCACGAACGACATCGTGTGCACGGAGGCCGGGTTCGGGGCCGACATGGGCGCCGAGAAGTTCTTCGACATCAAGTGCCGCGCATCCGGCCTGGCCCCGGATGCCGCCGTCGTCGTGGCCACTGTCCGTGCCCTCAAGATGCATGGCGGCGTCGGCAAGGTCGTGGCCGGCAAGCCGCTTGACCCGGCCCTGCTCGAGGAGAACGTGGAGGCGGTCCGGATCGGGGCCGCGAATCTGGCCGCGCACATCGGGATCGTCCGGAAATACGGCATCCCGGCCGTGGTGGCGATCAACGCCTTCCCGACCGACACGCCCGCCGAGATCGAGGCGATCCGCCAGGTGGCGCTCGAGGCTGGAGCGAGCGATGCCGTCCTGGCGACTCACTTCGTCGATGGCGGGAATGGCGCCGCAGCCCTCGCCGAGGCGGTCTGGACCGCGACCGAGGATCCGTCCCGCGATTTCAAGCTGCTGTACCCGGACGAGGCGCCCCTTGGCGAAAAGATCCACACCATCGTCACCGAGATCTACGGCGGGACCGCCATGGAACTGTCCTCGACCGCGAAGCGGCAACTGAAGCAGTACGAGGACCTCGGCTATGGCCACCTGCCGGTGTGCATGGCCAAGACGCAGTACTCGATCAGCCACGATGCGTCGCTTAAGGGGCGCCCTTCCGGTTTCACTGTGCCGATCCGCGAGATCCGGCTGTCCGCCGGCGCCGGCTTCATCACCCCGATCTGCGGCGACATGCGAACGATGCCGGGCCTGCCCAGCAAACCGGGCGGGGAGAACATCGACATCGACGCCGAGGGGAACGTCGTCGGGCTGTTCTAGTCGCCGAGGCGGGTTCGTCGGCGCAGGATGAGCGCCACCCCGCCGAGCAGCCCGAGGGCGAACGCGCTGACCAGGGCGATGGGGACGACGCCGCCCGCAAGCGACCCGATCAGGCCGATGACCGTGGGGTCACCGTAGCCGTCCGACGGCGCGACCGTCGCTGGCGCGCTATCGCCCGGCGGGGCGGCGCCGTCGCCGTACAGCTGGACCGCCCGTGCAAGCAACGCCCGGCCGTCAGGCGTGGCCAGGTCGCCCTGGGGCGAACACGACGACAGGGCGTGTGGTGATGTCTCCGACGGGTAGGTCATGAACAGGTAGCCATGTCCGACGGGCAGCGGCGACATGCCGCAGGACGCTCCATCACCGAGATGGATCTGGACGGCCGCCACGCCGCCGATCGGCTGGCCGCGGAACCAGCGCGTCACGACCACCTGCATCTGGTCGCCCACCGTCGGTCCGGCCGTGGCGGCGAAGACCGTCGCCGTGGGGTCACCGGCCGCCATCTCGAGGCTGTCGAGCGGCGGGACACAGGAGCAGGCGACAGCCGGGCGCGGGATCCACAGGTGGGTAACGGCGACGAGCGCGAGTGCGAGCAGGAGCCGGCCAGTGCGGGGCATGCCTCCCAGACGGCCGAAACCGCCCGGAAGTTGCACGCCCCGCCCAGCGGCGGGAATCCGAAAGCCCGGCGTGAGCCGGGCCTTCGGGGGAGGATGGCGGTCGATGGGGAGGAGTCCATCGCTGCCGAGGGAAAGGTCTATTCGACGGTGAGCGTTCCCTTGATGCCGAGGCTCTCGTGGCCCGGGAGGGAGCAGAAGAGGATGTAGGTCCCGGCCGGCAGCTCGACGGTGAGCGTCTCCGACTCGCCTTCACGAAGGTCGGCCGTGGTGCCGAGCAGAGTGCCGGCGTCGTCGCGGATCGCGACGTTGTGGAGGGTGGGGCCCGCGTTCGTGACTGCGAGCGACACGGTGCCGGCGGTCATGACCGTCGTCGGGTCGAGCGTGAAGTCCTTGACCGTGATGGGCGTCCCCTCGAGCGCGGCGCTCGGAGCTTCGGTGGGGGCCGCGCTGGTGACGGGGCTCTGGGTCGCCGGTGTGGCGTCGGTCGGCTGTGCGCTCGGGGCGGTGGTGGACCCTGATCCGCTGCAGGCCACGAGGGCCAGGCCGAGCAGGGTGGTGGCGATGATGGTCTTCATTGGTTTCGCGTCCTTGGCGTGCGAGCGACGGGTGGGCGGAGGAGCACCCACCCGTCGCGAGGTCCGATCAGCAAGAGCCGATCAGCGTGGTCCGATCAGTTGGCGAACATCTCGGGGAGCTTGGCGACGATGGCGGCCGCAAGCGGATCGCCGATCATCTGCATGTGCTGGGCGGCTGTTCGGTCGGCCGCAGAGGCAGCTTCCCAGTCGCCGGTCGCCTGTGCATCAACGATGGCAGCGGTGGTCAGGACGTGATCCTTGACCAGGGCCGTGACGGCATCCAGCGGGAGGTCCGTGGCGCCGGCGATGAAGGCCGAGAACTCGGGGAGGTAGATGGTGGTCAGGTCCTGGACGGCCTTGTCCATGACGGCCTGGTCCTTGGTCGCGACACCGGTGGTGTAGTCGACGAAGAAGCCGTTGTGGGCGCTCCAGATCCGGTTGAACTCGTCCTTGGCGGCGTCGCCGTAGAGCGAGCCGATGGCGGCGCCGAGGTCGGTGCCATTGGTGTTGAGGGCGGTACCGGCAGCGGCGAACTCGTCGCTGCGGCCGCCGAGGGCGGCGCCGGTGGCGAAGGAGGCGAGGTACAGGTGCTCCTGGAGCAGCCCGTTGAGTGCGACACGGAGGCCGACGGCCGGCGTGTTCGGATCACCCTCGATGGTCGAGGCGTTCTGGCCCACGATGGCGGTGGCCAGTGCGTCGCCGATCATCTGCATGTGCGCGAAGGCGGTGCGGATGGCGGCATACGCGGCCGGGAAATCCTTGGCGGCCTGGGCGTCGACGATGGCCTTGGTCTGGACGACATGATCGGTGATCAGGCCCGTGACGGCGTCTTCCGGCAGGCCGGTCGCGCCGGCGATGAGCGCCGAGAACTCAGGGACGTAGATGGTCGTCAGGTCCTGGACGGCCTTGTCGGCCATGGCCTGGTCCTTGGTCGCGACACCGGTCGTGTAGTCGACGAAGAAGCCGTTGTGGGCGCTCCAGATCCGGTTGAACTCGTCCTTGGCTTCGGCGCCGTAGACGGAGCCGATCATCTCACCGAGCTCGGTGCCGTTCGTGTTGAGGAGGGTGCCGTAGGCAGCGAACTCATCGCCGCGGCCGTCGAGCGCAGCGCCCGTGGCCTTGGACGCGAGGATGATGTGCTCGCCGAGCTTCAGGTCCAGCGCGGTGCGCAGGTCAGCGGCGGCGCTGTCGGTCATGGCCGGAGCCATCGACGGCTCCATGGATGCCTCGGGCGTGGCAGAGGCGGGCGGGGCCGCCGTGGGAGCGGTCGAGGGAGCGGTCGTCGCCCCTCCGCCGCTGCAGGCGGTGAAGACGATGGCGGCGGCGGCCGTCAGAAGGATGGGTCGAAAACGCATGGCTGGTCGAACTCCTAGAAATGTGAGGGCGTCTCATGCCGCCGGGAAGTGGTGCTGGCAGTTCTGCCAGCGTGGCGGTCGACTGGTATACGAACCAGCCGGAGATCCGGATGACCAGCGTCAGGATCGGGTGTGAGTGACGGCTCCAGAACAGCCGGGCGCGGGGCCCGTCGGCCCCAGCGCGGCGTCAGGCGGGGATGCCGCTCGTGGCGAGGACGAAACCGGCCGCGACCGCCAGGCCGAGGAGCACGCCGAGCGCTCCCGCGAGCCAGGCGAGCGTATCGATCGGACCGAGCGCCGACCCGGCATGCCCATGGTCGTCGTGCCCGTGGTCATCACCGTGATCGCTGCTGGCGTGGTGGTCGTCGACGGCGATCGCCGCGTGATCGGGTGCGGCGGTGCCGTGGGGATCCGTGCTCATCCCCGGCATTCTCGCACGCTCACGCGCGCGTGGCGCGTCACTCAGCCGCGGGCGCGTCTCACTCAGCCGCGTGCGCGTCGGCGTGGCTGGATGATCCGGAACCAGATCCAGGCCAGCGCGATCGCCACGAGGACGGCGAGCACGGCGTACTCGAACTGCTTGAGCACGCCACCGATCGACTCCCAGTTGGCGCCGAGCTGGACGCCCGCGAAGACGAGCAGCGCCGTCCACGGCAACGAACCCAGGAACGTGAACAGCACGAACGGCCCGAGCGGCATCCGCGAGATCCCGGCGGCGAACGAGACCAGTGACCGGATCACGGGCAGCATCCGGCCGAAGAAGCTGGCCGCCTGGCCGTGGCGCTCGAAGAATCCATCGGCGCGGTCGAGGTCGTTCGGCGTGATGCCGAGGAATCGGCCCCAGCGTTCGATGAGCGGCCGGCCGCCCCACGCCCCGATGCCGTACGCGATCAGCGCACCGACCGTCGCCCCGATCGTGCCCGACAGGACGACCAGCCAGTACGACCACAGGCCACCCGTGATGGGCTCGATGGCGGTGCCTTCGCCGACGAGGAAACCGGCGAACGGCAGCACGATCTCCGACGGGATGGGGATGATGACGCTCTCGATGGCGACCCAGAGGGCGACCCCGAGGTAGCCGACCGCGTCGTAGATCTGGGTCACCAGCTCGCGGACCGGCCCGTTCAGGAAGTCGAACACGGGCGGCAGCATAGCGGACGCGGCGGTCTGCCCAGGTCAGCCGCGTCAGCCGCGGTCGAACACGCCTCGCGGGGGCCGTCGCCCCGGACCTGATCCCCCGCGACCCTCGTCGCCCGTCCGGTAGCCGATGCGTCGCAGGGTCTCGTCGATCTCATCGAGGTAGGGCCGGCCCTCGCGGTGGTCCTCGAGCCAGACCAGATACCCGGGATCGACCCGCGCGATCTCGCCGATGGACCACCCCTTGTGTCGTCCGACGTCCAGGACGCTGCCCGATGGGCGCCCCGGTGGCCGGCCGGCCATGCCCGTCCCATCGTTGTCGGGTCGCGAGCGCAAGCGATCGCCGTCGTTCGCGGCCGCACCTGGCGTTGCACCCATGGCCGGACCGTCCAGGCCGTCGTACTCGGCGCGGCGCGTGGCCGTACGGATCGCGTCGTAGGCGGCGTTGATGCGCATCATCCGGATCGTCGCGGCTTCGCCAGCGATGTCAGGGTGGTGGTGGCGTGCCAGCTCGCGGAAGGCGGCCGTGATCGCCGCATCGTCGGCGCTTCTGGGCACGCCGAGGACGACGTAGGCATCGTCATCTTCCGTGATCGTCGCGGCCACGTGACTCACCCCTGACCAGGCGGACGCCCCCGGCACGACCGTGGCTGCCACTGTACCAGTCGCCCGCCGTAGACTCGGACTCGACATGACTGATCCGGCCCGAATCCGCGTCATCGATGTGACCGACGCCACCACCTTCGAGCGACTGCCGCCGTGCGCCGATCCCGGCTTCGATCACCGCTCGTGCGACTACTGGGAGGACGCCGCCCGCGGGTCAAAGGCGATCCGTCTCGACTGGCTGGAGCCCGGCGGCTCGGTCGCTCCGATCGTGGAGCCGCCGGCCCCGACCCGGGCACCGGCCAACCCGTTCCTCGCCGACCTGGCGGCGTCCCGGGGACCGGTGGCCAATCCGTTCCTGGATGACGACGGTGATCCGCTCGGGGACAACCCGTTCGCGCCGCGCCGCGCGCCGCGCCCGACCGTGCCCGACGGGTCGCCCAGGAAGCTGCGCCTGCTCGCACGAGGTCTCGGCGTGGTGGGGAGCTACGCGAAGGTGCTGCTGCTTGATGACGGATCGGCGGGCTACTGCCAGTTCGGGCCGCTGACCGCGTACCCGCGAGCCCAGCGGACGCGCGACCTGTATCCCGCCCTCCCCGACGCTCCCCTGCCCGCCGTCATCACCTGCATCGCGACGACGGCCGAGGCTCGTGGGCTCGGCCTCGCGCGGATCCTGGTCGAAGCCGTGTGCGACGACCTGTCAGGTCGTGGCTTTACTGCGGTCGAGACGTACCCGGAGATCGGACCGCGACCGGATGCCACGAGCGCGGCGACGCCCGCGTTCTGGGAGGGTGTCGGGTTCGTCGTGGCGGCCCCGGACGACCGGTTCCCGGTGATGCGCCGCGAGCTCGGATGAGCGGCGCCGCGCTGATCCTGTCGGCAGTCGCCGTGATCGCCCTGGGGTGTGCACCGGTCGCGCCGCCGTCGCCGCCATCGCCATCGGTCGGCGGGTCGCCCACCATCGTACCGACGCCGGCCGCCGCGCCGACGCCGGCGCCGAGCGGCGCCGAGGTCATCGTCGACGGGTCGTTGCTGGACGCCCTGCCTGCGGAGATCGCGGGCTCTCCCCGCATGGCCGATGTCGAGACGGCGGCCGGCATCGCGACCGATCCGGCGCTCGCGGCCGACATCGACGCGCTCGCCGTCGGCCTGTATGCGGGCCAGGCGGACTACGCCGTCGTCACCGTCACGCGCTTGCGCCCTGGGGTGATCAGCGACTCGTACGTCCGGGATTGGCGCGACACGTTCGACGCTGGCGTGTGCGCCCAGGCCGGCGGCATCGACGGCCACGCCGAAGCGTCGATCGGTGGCCGGACCACGTTCATCGGCACCTGCCTCGGTGGCGTGCGGACGTACCACGTGCGCCTGGCGGACCCGGATCGCATCGTCTCGCTCCAGGCGCTCGGTGACGCCCGCTACGGCGAACTGATCGTGGCCGGACTGACGGAGTAGCCTTCGACCGATGACCAGCCAGCCGACCGCCGAGCACATCCCCGCCGGACCTCGCCCCGTCCGCGCCCCACGTGGTGCCGAGCTCTCGTGCCGGGGCTGGGCGCAGGAGGCGGCCCTGCGGATGCTCATGAACAACCTGGATCCCGAGGTCGCGGAGGATCCGGATCACCTCGTCGTCTACGGTGGGACCGGCCGGGCGGCGCGGAGCTGGGACGCCTTCGATGCCATCGTGCGCGAACTCCGCGTGCTGGCCGACGACGAGACCCTGCTGATCCAGAGCGGCAAGCCCGTCGGTGTCGTGCGGACCCACGAGTGGGCACCACGGGTCCTCATCGCCAACTCCAACCTCGTCGGCAAGTGGGCGACGTGGGAGCACTTCCGTGAGCTCGAGCGGGCCGGCCTGATGATGTACGGCCAGATGACCGCCGGCTCGTGGATCTACATCGGCACCCAGGGGATCCTGCAGGGCACCTACGAGACGTTCGCGGAGGCCGCGCGTCAGCGGTTCGGTGGATCGCTTCGCGGCACGATCACCCTGACCGCCGGGCTGGGTGGCATGGGCGGGGCGCAACCGCTCGCCGTGACCATGAACGAGGGGGTCTGTCTGGCCATCGAGGTCGACGAGGCTCGGGCGCGCCGGCGGCTCGAGATCGGCTATGTCGATCGCCTGACGCACGATCCCGTCGAGGCGCTCGCGTGGTCGCGCGAGAGCGCCAGCCGTGGCGAAGCCGTATCGATCGCGCTGGTCGGCAACGCCGCAGAGATCGAGCCAGCCTGGGCGGCGGCCGGTGAGCCCTTCGACCTCGTGACCGACCAGACCTCGGCCCATGACCCGCTCGCGGGCTACCTGCCGGCCGAGATGACCGTGGCCGATGCGCTCGCGCTGCGCGACACCCAGCCGGACGAGTACATCCGCCGCTCGATGCGGGCGATGGGCCAGCACGTGCAGGCGATGCTCGCGTTCCAGCGCGCCGGTGCGTTGGTGTTCGACTACGGCAACAACCTCCGGGCGATGGCGAAGGAAGCCGGGGTCGCCGATGCCTTCGACTACCCAGGGTTCGTGCCGGCGTTCATCCGGCCGCAGTTCTGCGAGGGCCGCGGGCCGTTCCGGTGGGTGGCGCTGTCCGGCGATCCGGCGGATATCGCGAGGACGGACGAGGCGATCCTGGAGCTGTTCCCCGACGACGCCGGACTGCATCGATGGATCGCGATGGCCCAGGCGAAGGTCCCGTTCCAGGGATTGCCGGCGCGGATCTGCTGGCTGGGCTACGGTGAACGGGCGCGAGCCGGCCAGGCGTTCAATGAGCTGGTTCGCACCGGCGCGGTGTCGGCCCCGATCGTCATCGGACGCGATCATCTCGACAGCGGGTCGGTCGCCTCGCCCAATCGCGAGACCGAGGCGATGCGCGACGGGTCGGACGCCGTGGCCGACTGGCCGCTGCTCAACGCGCTCGTGAACACGGCCGCCGGGGCCTCGTGGGTATCGATCCACCACGGCGGCGGCGTCGGGATCGGCTACAGCCAGCATGCCGGGATGGTCGTCGTCGCCGACGGCACGGACCTCGCGGCTCGCAAGCTGGAGCGCGTGCTGACGACCGATCCGGCCATGGGCGTGCTGCGCCACGTGGACGCAGGGTATGAGCGGGCGATCGAGGTGGCCGCCGAGCGCGGCGTTCACGTGCCGATGCCCTCCACGACGACCCAGGCGTGATCCCGCACTTCGAGCCTGACCCGGGGCGGCGAGGGCCTGACGACCCGTCGCTGGTCATCCTCACCGGCGCCGACCTGACGATCCCCGACATCGAGTCGGTCGCCCGTCGCGATGTCCCGGCCGCGCTCGATGTCCACGCCCGTGATCGCATGCAGGAGGCGCGCGACGTCATCGAGGCGCTCGTGGCCGAGGGCGCCGTGGTCTATGGCGTGACGACCGGCTTCGGCGATCTGGCCTCGACCTCGATCCCACCCGAGCGCGCGCGCGAACTCCAGGAGAACCTGCTCGTGAGCCACGCGGTCGGGGTCGGTGCGGCCTTCCCACGGGAAGTCGTCCGCGCGATGCTCCTGCTCCGGGCCAACACCCTGGCGCTCGGTCACAGCGGTTGCCGGCCGCTGCTCGTGGATCGCCTCCTGGCGTTCCTGGATGCCGGGCTTCATCCGGTGGTGCCGGAGCAGGGGAGTGTCGGCGCCTCCGGGGACCTCGCGCCACTGGCCCATCTCGCCCTGCCGCTGATCGGCCGCGGGTTCGCCGAGATCGGCGGCGAGGTCGTGCCCGGCGCCGTCGCCCTCGCCCGGGCCGGACTGGAACCGGTGATCCTGGAGGCGAAAGAGGGCCTGGCCCTCCTCAACGGGACCCAGATGATGACCGCGCTCGGGGCGCTCGTGCTCGCCGATGCGGACCGCCTGGCGCGGACGGCGAGTGTCGCGGCGGCCCTCTCGGTCGAGGCGCTGCTCGGGACGGATGTCGCGTTCAGCGCGGCGTACCAGCTCGCCCGTCCGCACCCCGGGCAGATCGCCGTGGCCGCCGAACTGCGTCACCTCCTTCGTGACAGCGGATTGCAGGCCCACCACCACGCCTCCGCGCACAAGGTCCAGGACCCGTACTCGTTGCGCTGCGTTCCGCAGGTCCACGGCGCCGTCCGGGACACGCTCGACCACCTGCGTCGCGTCCTGGACATCGAGTGCAATGCGGCGACGGACAATCCGCTCGTCTTTCCGGGCGGTGGTGTCGCCGACGACGATGCGATGGCGACGGGCGGCGGTCGGGTCATCTCCGGCGGCAACTTCCACGGTGAGCCGATCGCCCTGGCCCTGGACTTCACGACGATCGCCCTGGCCGAGCTCGGGTCCATCAGCGAACGCCGGACGGCCCTGCTCGTGGATGGCCGGCTCAATGGCGGCCTGCCGCCGTTCCTCAGCCACGGCTCCGGCCTGGAGTCGGGGATGATGCTGTACCAGTACACGGCTGCGGCGCTGGTGTCCGAGCACAAGGTCCTCGCCCATCCTGCCTCGGTCGATTCGATCCCGACGTCCGCGAACCAGGAGGACCACGTCTCCATGGGATCCATCGGCGCTCGACACGCCCGTCAGGTCCTCCAGGGCGTCGAACAGATCCTCGCCATCGAGCTCGTCGTCGCCGCGCAGGCGCTCGATCTGCGGCTGGCCTCGCTGGGTGCGGGCGAGGCGCCGACGCCAGGCGCCGGCGTGGCCGAGGCGCATCGCCGCATCCGCGCCCGGGTCGCGCACCTGGACCGCGATCGTGAGCCGGGGCCGGATCTTGCGGCCGCTGCCGAGATGGTCCACGACGGGGTCCTGGCGGATCTGGCCAGCGAGCGTCTGGGGCGGCCGGCGCGCTAGGAGCGGTCCGGGCCCACCAGCAGCGTCGCCACGAACAGGGCGAGCATGGCGCCCAGCAGCAGGATCGGCAGCAGGGCCGGGACGGTTCCCGTGGCGACCACCAGCGCGCCGCCGGCCATGATCGCGACCACGCCGGCCGCGATCCGCCAGTCCTCGCCGACGATGAGGTCGTACCAGAAGCCGCCGAACCGACGCAGCGCCTCCCCGATGGGCATCACCCGGCCACCGCGGGGTCGCCCGGCGTGGCGGCAGTTCGCGCCGACGTCCCGCGCCTGAGCCAGCGTGCCATCAGCCACGCCACGAGCAGCCAGGCCGCGAGGATGACTGCGATCGACGCGTCGCCCAGTGGCCAATCGAGACTCGCCTGATCCGCGGCGAACACGCCGAGTCCCTCGACCGACCAGAACGTGCCGAACGTGCACAGCAGCAGCCCGACCATGAACTTGATGGCGTTCTCGGGCACGCGTGAGAGCGGTCCGCGGACGGCGATCGCAAGGAGCGAGACCGGGATCACGGCGAGCAGTGCGCCGGTCACGGCCAGGGGCACGTTCCCGGCCGACAGGCCGATGGTCAGGACGATGATGACGACCTCGAGGCCCTCCAAAAGGACGCCCTTGAAGGCCACGACGAAGGCGAAGCCATCGAGGCCGAAGATCGGCTGCCGGCCAGCCGCCCGGGCCTCGGCCGTCTCGCGGGCGTAGATCGCCGCCTCGTCGTGGAGCGCCTTCCGGCCGCTTGCGCGCAGGACCGCCTTGTGCAGCCACTGCATGCCGAACACGAGCAGGAGCGTGCCGATGACGAGTTGCAGCGCCGCTTCCGGGATGAGCGAGACGATGGTGTAGCCCGCGACCGCCGTCAGCACCACGAGGACCGCGAGGGCCGCCGCTGCGCCGGCCAGGGTGGACCGCCAGCCGCGCGTGACGCCCATCGCCAGGAGGATCGTGAAGGTCTCGACGATCTCGACCGCGGACGCCAGGAACGTCGCGCCGATGACGCCGAGCTCGGTCGAAGTCAGAACGAAGTCTCCTCACGGGTGGGGCGCCGGGTGGGGCACTTTGTTGGGCACTTTGTGGGGCGCATGATGCCATCGCGGAGCGACCGGGCGTACGTTGGGACGCTTGTGCCATGACCATCGTCCTGCGCGAGGGCGGTCCGGTGGCCGGCGGGCCGGTACCGGCCAGAAGGGTCCAGTAGACAGCCGGGACTACGATGGCTCCACCGAAGCGGCCCTGCTTCGAGAGGAGGATCGCCTGTCGTGATTGCTGCCCGTCGCGCCCTCGCACGCCCGTTGTCCCTGGCCCTGATCGCCGCCCTGGCGATCTCCATCCTGCCCGGATCTGCCGTCCGCCCGGCGCTCGCCGCGTCCCCGGACGTCGTCATCAGCCAGGCCTATGGCGGCGGCGGCAACGCCGGCGCGACCCTGACCCACGACTTTGTGGAGCTGTTCAACCGCGGTGCGTCGCCCGTGTCGCTGAGTGGCTGGTCCATCCAGTACGCCAGTGCCACCGGCACGGGCAACTTCGGCGCGACCACCACACAGATCACCGAACTGCCGAGCGTGACCGTGCAGCCCGGGCAGTACTACCTCGTGCAGGAGGCCACCGGCGGAGCTGTCGGCGCCGCGCTGCCGACGCCCGATCTGACCGACGCCACACCGATCGCGATGGCGGCCGGCGCTGGCAAGGTCGCCGTCGCGAGCACCGCGGTCTCGCTCGGCTGCAATGGGTCCTCGACGGTGTGCTCGACCGCCCAGGCCGCGAACATCGTCGACCTGGTCGGCTATGGGTCAGCGACCTACTTCGAGGGCACCGCTGCCGCTCCGACGGCTTCAGCCACCTTGTCGGTCCGACGCGTGTCGAGCTGTGTCGACACCGACCAGAACGGCACCGATTTCGGAGCCGTGACCCCGGCGCCACGCAACATGGCGACGACGCTCGCCCCATGCGGTGACACCGCCCCGTCCGTGACCGGAAGCTCGCCGGCGCACGGCGCCACCAACGTGGCCACCAATGTCGCCCTGTCCGTGACCTTCAGCGAGTCGGTCACGATCGACACGGGAGCGCTGACCCTCGTATGCGGCGGCGAGGACCAGGCCGCGACCGTGTCCGGGGACCCCGGCACGACGTTCGAGATCACGTACCTGCCGCCGCTCCCCGATGGCGCGTCGTGCACGATCGCGATCAGTGCGGCCGGCGTCCACGATACGGATACGAACGACCCGCCGGACGGCCTCGCCGCCGCCGTCGCCATCGACTTCACTGTGGTCGCGGCCGATCCGTGCGCGGGCGCGTACACGCCCATCCCGGAGATCCAGGGCAGCGGCCCGACGCTCGCCACGCCCGGCACCGTGACCACCGAGGGCGTCGTCATCGGCGACTATGAGGGCCCGTCAAGTCCGGCGGTCACCCTTCGTGGCTACTACATCCAGGATCCGGTGGGTGACGGCAACCCCGCCACATCCGACGCGATCTTCGTGTTCAACGGCGCAAACGCCACGGCCGTTTCGCTGGGCGACAGCGTCCGGGTGACCGGCACCGCGCTCGACTTCCAGGACCAGACCCAGATCAGCCAATCGGCCGTCGTCGTGTGCGGTACCGGGGCGACCGTCGCTCCGACCACCGTCAGCTTCCCCGTCGCCTCGGTGGCCGCCCTCGAGGCCTACGAGGGCATGCTCGTGCGGGTCTCCCAGGTCATGACCGTGACCGAGCACTTCCAGCTCGGGCGGTTCGGCCAGGTGGTCATCTCGTCCGACGGCCGCCTCGACACCCCGACCGCCGTGGTTGCCCCGGGCGCCGCGGCGATCGCCCTCCAGGCGGAAAACGACCGGCGCAAGGTCATCGTGGACGACGCGTCGCAGGGACAGAACCCGGACCCGATCATCTTCGGACGGGGCGGGCTGCCGCTGTCAGCGAGCAACACGTTGCGCGGCGGTGACACGATCAGCGGCCTCACCGGCGTGCTGACGTACACGTGGGCAGGCAGCTCCGCCAGCGGCAATGCCTACCGGATCCGCCCGGTCCAGGCGATGGGCGGCACCGCCCAGTTCGATGCGGCCAACGCCCGGCCCGGGAACACGGTCGATATCCCCGGCGAGAACGTGCGCATCGCTGGCCTCAACCTGCTCAACTACTTCAATACCTACGACGGCCTCCCCGATACCGTCGACAACTGTTCCCTTGGTGCAGGCGGGGCTCCGGCCGACTGCCGCGGCGCCGACACCCTGGCTGAATTCGACCGCCAGTGGCCCAAGACGGTCGCCGCCATCCTCGGAATCGATGCCGATGTGATCGGGGTCAACGAGATCGAGAATGATGGCTACGGCCCGACCAGCGCCATCGCCCACCTCGTCGACCGGCTGAACGACGCCACCGCGCCCGGCACGTACGCGTTCATCGACGTCGATGCCGCCACCGGCCAGGTCAACGCCGCGGGCACCGACGCGATCAAGGTCGGGCTCCTGTATCGCCCGGCCGCCGTGACCCCGATCGGGACGACCGGATCGCTCGACAGCGTGGCATTCGTCAATGGCGGGGACAGCGCTGCACGCAGTCGCCCGTCCCTCGCCCAGGCGTTCGAGACCCTCGATGGGGCGCGCTTCATCGTGGACGTCAATCACCTCAAGTCGAAGGGCAGCGCCTGCAACACGCCGGACGCCGGCGATGGCCAGGGCAACTGCAATCTCGTGCGGACCAATGCCGCCATCGCGCTGCGCGATTGGTTGGCCACCGACCCGACCGGGACCGGCGACGCCGACGTCTTCATCGTCGGTGACCTGAATTCGTACGCGATGGAGGATCCGGTCACCGTCCTCACGACCGCGGGATACACGAACCTCGTGGCCGCCTTCGTCCCCGGGACGCCGTACTCGTACGTCTTCGACGGCCAGTGGGGCTACCTGGATCACGCGCTCGGCAGCGCGTCGGCCGCCACGCAGGTCGCCGGCGTCATCGAGTGGCACATCAACAGTGACGAGCCGTCCGTGCTCGACTACAACACCAACTTCAAGACGGCGGGCCTGCAGGCCTCGCTCTACGCTCCGGATCGGTTCCGGGTCTCCGACCACGACCCGATCGTGGTCGGCCTCGACGCCATGTCCGACAGGCCCACCGTCTCGGCCGGTGGCCCGTATACCGTTCGTGAGCTCGGCTCGACGACCCTTACCGCAACGGGCAGCGACCCGACCGGCGACGCCCTGACCTATGCCTGGGATCTTGACGGCGACTCGACGTTCGAGACGCCGGGCCGCGTCGTCCAGTTCTCGGCTGGCACACTCCAGGCGCCGCAGACCGTCACGGTGACCGTCCAGGTCACCGACGAGCACGGCCAGCAGTCCACAGCCTCGGCCACCATCGACGTCATCTGGGACTTCGCCGGGTTCCAGGCGCCCTCGAACCCGACGGGCGTGACGGAGATCAAGGCCGGGTCCAGTCTTCCGATCAAGTTCTCCCTGACCGGCGATCAGGGCCTCCTGGTCCTCGACGGCCCGCCGACCTTCCAGCGGACCGACTGCACGACCGGTGCGGAGATCGGCGGTCCGGTCGATGCCGCGGCCGGCGAGCTGTTCTCGTACGACAACGGTTCGGACACCTACAAGTTCGTCTGGAAGACCCCGAAGGCGTGGTCCGGCCGCTGCGGGACGCTGACGGTCAGCCTGGCCGACGGCCAGGGCTACGACCTGGCGATCCGCTTAAAGCCGTGAGCTGACCCGACCTCAGCTCGGCGCCTCGACACCGGCCGGGACGGCGTCCTCGGCCGGTGTCGGCATGTCCACGAGCGTATGGACCGGTGTGATGAGCAGCGGGATCACCGCCAGCATTGAGCCGATCCCGCCGATCCAGATCGCGGCCGGCAGGCTCACGGTCGTCGCGATGACGCCGCCGACGATCGATCCGATCGGCATCGTGCCCCACACGATGAAGCGCATCGTCGCGTTCATGCGGCCCTGCATCGATGCGGGCGTGATCGCCTGGCGGAAGCTGACCTGGTTGATGTTGTACACGACCGCCGATAGTCCCATCAGGAATCCCGATGCGATCAGGAACGGGATGGGCGTCTCGCGCGGTGCGATGGCGACGAGGAGGATGCCTGGTGGCGTCAGTGCCATCGACACGACGATGGCCCGGCCGAGACCGAGCGCAGACGCCCAGCGCGAGGCCGTCAGGGCGCCGACGATCGCGCCGATATTGCCCAGCCCGAAGACGATCCCGATCTGGGCGGCGTCCAGGCCAAGGACGCGGACCGCGTAGACGATGAACGTCGCGAAGGCGATGTTGGAGAAGAAGTTCGAGGTTCCCGTGGCGCCGGCGATGCCGCGCAGGTAGCGGTTGCCCAGGACATACCGGAGGCCCGCCTTCACCTCGGTCACCAGGCTGCCGCGACGACGACCGTGCTCATCCATGTGTCGGTCGGGGACGGGCTCCGTCGTGCGGATCGCGAACACGAACAGCGCGGACACCACGAAGCTGACCGCGTCGAGCGCGATCGCGATGGGGGCGGTGAGGACCCCGATGACGCCACCGCCGAGCGCCGGCCCGGCCGTCTGGGCGAGGGTCCGCGAGACCTCGAGCTTCCCGTTGCCGTCGACCAGCTGATCCCGTTGCACGAGGGCCGGCAGGTAGGACTGGTAGGCCACGTCGAAGAGCACGGTCAGGGTGCCGGCGATGAACCCGACGGCGTAGAGCTGCCAGATCGTCAGGACGTCGAGGATGAAGGCCGCAGGCACCGTGGCGAGGACGACGGCTCGACCCAGATCGCCAAGGATGAGGATCGGTCGGCGGCGAAGGCGATCCACCCATGCCCCGGCCGGCAGGCTGAACAGGATGAACGGCAGGAACTCCACGGTGCCCAGGAGCGCCACCTCGAATGGTGACGCGCCAAGCAGCACGACGGCCACGAGTGGCAGTGCAAGCAGGCTGACCTGGGTGCCGAACTGGCTGATCGTCTCGGCGGCCCAGAGCCGTCGGAAATCGGGGTTGTGGATGACGCCGGGCCGGACCGCGGCAGGGGTTGGACTGGTCATCCGCGGAAGCATACCGTCGAACGATGGTGAGACATCGGTCTACCCTGCCGACGCGTGACCGCGGGCGCCGCTAGCATCAGCGCGATGCTGGTCGAGTCCGTCCCGAACGTGTCCGAGGGTCGCCGCCTCGAGGTCGTGGATCGACTGGCGGCCGCCATCACCTCGGTCGAGGGGGTCGCCCTGCTCGACCGCACGAGTGATGCCAGCCACAACCGATCGGTGTTCACCCTCGCCGGTCAGCACGAGGCGGTCAGCGCGGCACTGGAGCGGCTGGTTGCGGCGGCCATCCACGACATCGACATGGACCGGCACGAGGGCGAGCATCCGCGCATCGGCGCGGTCGACGTCATCCCGTTCATCCCGCTCGGGGACACGACGATGGACGACTGCATCGATCTCGCGCGGGCGTTCGCGGCGACGATCGCGGCTCGCTTCGACCTGCCCGTGTACCTCTACGCCCGCGCCGCGATGCGGGCCGATCGCGAGAAACTGGCCGATGTGCGGCGCGGGCAGTACGAGGGCCTCAAGACGGAGATCGAGCACCACGGTCGAACGCCCGACTTCGGCCCGCCGCGGACGCACCCGTCGGCCGGAGCGGTCGCGGTCGGGGCTCGCCCGTTCCTCATCGCCTACAACATCAACCTGGATTCGGACGATGTCGAGCTGGCCAAGCGGATCGCCCGTCGCGTCCGCGAATCCGGTGGTGGGTTGCCCCGGCTCCAGGCCAACGGGTTCGAGGTCCGCGAGCCGGAACGCGGCCACCCACTCCGCGCGCAGGTCTCGATGAACCTGCTGGACTTCGAGGTCACCCCGCTGTGGCTCGTGTGGGAGAGCGTGGCAGCCCTTGCGGCGGAGGACGGCGTCACGCTGGCGGAGTCGGAGCTCATCGGCCTTGCCCCACTCGCCGCGTTCCTGGCCGTGGCCGACCACGCGGGCACGGCCCCGGATGACCCGATCGACACGCGACTGGCGGCTGCGGCGGCCGCGATCCGCATGCGCGACTTCAGCCCGATGCAGGCGTTGGAGCTGCGACTCGCGGCGGCACAGGATGGACTCCTGGAGCCGCCGCGATGAGCGCGGGATCGTTCCGTGTCATCGAGGGCGGCCGCGCCGGCGAGCCGACGCCGGGCCTCCTGATCGTCGGGGCGTCCGAGGTCGTGACCATGGCCGGCGGTGTCCGCCGTGGAGCGGAACAGGGCGAGGTCGGGCGCCTCGTGACCGACGATCCGCATAGCCCGGATGCGCCCGTCGTGGCGTGCTGGGAGGGTCGGATCGCTGCTGTCGGTCCGCGGCTCGCGGTCGAATCGGCGCTCGAGGCACAGGGCTACCCGCTGGGCCGCTTCGCCCGGCTGGACGCCCGCGGCGGCTCGGTCACTCCCGGTCTCATCGATCCGCACACCCACCTGCTGTTCGCGGGCACGCGCGAGGGCGAACTCGTCCTGCGCCAGGCAGGCGCCTCGTACCTCGATATCCTGGCGGCCGGCGGCGGCATCCTCTCGACCGTCGCCGCCACACGACAGGCGAGCGAGGCGGACCTGCTCGCCCATGGCCGTCATTGGCTCGACGAGATGCTGACCCACGGCGTCACCACGGTCGAGGCGAAGTCGGGCTACGGCCTGGATCTGGAGACGGAGATCCGCCTCATCGAAGTGGCCTGGCAGCTCGGTCGCGAGGGTCCCGTCGATGTCGTCCCGACCTGGCTGGGCGCCCACGCCGTTCCGCCGGAGTTCCCACGGGGTCGGGCTGGCACGGAGGCCTACGTGACGAGCCTCCTCGAGGTCCAGCTGCCGGGGGTCGCGGCCCACGGGCGGGCTCGGTTCGCGGATGTCTTCTGCGAGGCCGGCGTGTTCACCGCCGAGCAGTCGAGGCGGGTCCTGGAGGCGGCCGTCGGGTACGGGCTCGTGCCGCGGCTACACGCCGACGAACTGGCACCATCCGGCGGCGCGGAGCTGGCGGCGTCGATCGGTGCGGCATCCGCGGACCACCTCGCGACGCCGTCGGAGGAGGGGATCGCGGCGATGGCGGTCGCAGCACCGTCCGAGGCGCCCGTCGTGGCCACGCTCCTGCCGATCACGACCTGGTTCCTCATGAAGCCCCATCACGCGCCGGCCCGCCGGTTCGTTGACGCGGGGGTGCCGGTCGCCATCGGCACGGACTTCAATCCGGGGACGTCACCATCTCCCAGCCTGACCCTGGCGATGTCGATGGCGTGCATCAACCTCGGGCTGTCGCCGGACGAGGCCCTGGCCGCGGTCACGATCAATGCCGCGCGGGCTCTGCTGCTCGATGACGAGATCGGATCGCTGGAGCCGGGCAAGTCGGCGGACATCGCGATCTGGCGGGTCCCGTCGTCGGAGCAGATCGCCTATCACCCAGGGGCGGACCTGGTGCGGACCGTCATCAAGCGCGGCCGGCCGGTCCTCGAGCGACCCTGAACGCTAGCCGCGTGCCTCCAGGCTGACCGTCGTCGTCTCGGCGGGCAGGCTTGATGCGGTGACCGACAGCTTGGGCTGGACGGTGAGCTCCGCCCCCATCTCGTGGAAGAACCTCGTCACCGCCTCCGCACACAGCGCTGGGTCCTCGCAGACCGGCATCGGCACGACGATGCGCGGATCGAGCTGGGCGACCAGGGCCGCGGCCTTCGTCGGGGTCAGGGCGCCACCGAGCGGCACCAACACCACGTCCACCGGCCCGATATCGCCGATCTTCTCCTCGGACAGCAGGTGGCCGATGTCACCGAGGTGGACGACATGGACGCCATCGACCTCGACGGCGAATGCGACGCCCTTGCCGGCCTGGGCACCGCGCGCATCGTCACGGTACGTCCGAACCCCGGTGATGAGGATCTGCTTGACCTCATATTCCCCGGGCCCGTCGAGGACGAACGCATCGTCCAGGCTCGACGGCAGCCGACTGGTCCCGTCGCGCGAGGTCTTGCCCTTGGCCTTGGAAAGTGGGGCGTCGTCCGAGTGGCTGAAGGTCACGATGTCGCCGGTGATGCCGCGGCCGGTCGGTCCGACGACCGACTGGTAGGGATCGGTGACGACGACGGCGTCCTTGCCGCGAAGGCGCACGCAGGTGCGTCCGTACCAGGTGAGTTCCATCCCGGTGATTCTGACACAGCGCCCTCGACCGTGGATCACCCGCCGGACATGGAAAGACCGGAGGCGCCTGCCCAATCGGCGCCCCCGGTCGGAGGGAGGGAGGATGGAACCCTGCGGGGTTCGTCCGTGATCAACCCTAGCCGTGTCAGATTCACGACCGTGCCGCCAAGCGATTAAGAAAGCGATATCGAGCGCCCGACCGGGCCGTCATCGAGCCCGTGCGACAATCCCGCCCATGACTTCACCGTTCCTCGCGCGGCTCGCCGCGCTGTCGATGGCGATGGCCATCACCGTCGTCGCGTGCGGCCAGGCCACCCCGACCGGCTCCCCGTCGGCCGCACCGACCGACACGCCCGAACCGACCGCCACCTCGTCGCCGGACGCCGGGAGCCCATCGCCGAGCCAGGACGCCGCCGCCATCTTTGACGCGATCCAGGCGCAGGTCCTGGCCATCCGCGGTCTCGACCCCGTCGACGTCGAGCGCACGGCCATCGACGAGGCGGAACTGGCCAGGCTGACGGCCGAGGACTTCGACAAGGACAACCCGGAGGCCTACGTCGGCAGCATCGAGCGGCTGTACAAGGCGCTCGGCCTCATGCCGGAGGAAGACTCGCTGCGCGACCTGTACCTCGAGCTCCTGGCCAGCCAGGTCGCCGGCTTCTACCGGCCCGACGCGAAGCGGCTGTACGTCGTGTCGAGATCCGGGGCGATCAACGGCGCAGACAAGATCACCTTCGCGCACGAGTACACGCACGCGCTGCAGGACGCCAACTTCGATGTCTTCCAGGACCCGGAGGCGCTCCGCGACCAGACCGACGCGGCCATGGCCCGTGCCGCGCTGTACGAGGGCGACGCGACGCTCCTGATGCTGCTCTGGGCACAGGCCGGCAACATGACGCCGGCCGAGATCCAGGACTACATCGCCGCCGGGAGCGACCCGGAGTCCCTCGCGATCCTGGAACGGATGCCCGCGATCCTCGTCCAGGGACTCCTGTTCCCGTACGACACCGGGGTGACCTGGGTCCTCCCCGTGCAGACCGCTGGCGGCTGGGCAGGCGTCGACACGCTGTACGACCGCCTGCCCACGACGACCGAGCAGGTCCTGCATCCGGACAAGTACGACGCCCGCGAGCCAGCGGTCGCGATCGCCATCCCGGCCGGTGCAGCGGGTCGGATGGGCACTGGCTGGACCATCGCGCACGAGGACACGTGGGGCGAGTTCCAGACCCGCGTCTGGCTGACCGAGTCCGGTGTCCCGGTCGCGGACGCCGCGGACGCTGCGGCAGGTTGGGGCGGCGACCGCGTCGCCGTCATGGAGGGTCCCGACGGTGCATGGGCCGTGGTCCTCGACACGACCTGGGACACCGAGGCGGACGCCGAGGCCTTCCGGGCGGCGGCGCAGATCGCGGCGCGGACCCTCGACGCCGAGGCGTCGGTCGTCGCGAATACGACCGAGGTCACGATCCTCATCGCGTCCGATGGCCCTGCGCTGGTGTCGCTGGACCGGATCTTCGGGCACACCGGGGCCTGATCCGCGACCGCATCGAGCGCGGCGGACTGTCCGTCGTCCGTATGTTCGCCGCGCGAGCGCGGGCCCCGGGCGACCGCGTCGAGCGGCCGCGCTACATCGAGTCGGGGGCGGAGATCCCGAGCAGTGCGAGCGTGCGCGCGAGCGTGTGCTGGGCTGCGAGGCTCAGCGCGAGGCGCGCCGCCGATCGCTCCGGGGCATCGACGTCGACGACACGCGCATCGCGGTAGAACGCATGGAACGCGGTCGCGAGCTCGGTCGCATAGGCCGTGATCCCCTGGGTCTCCTCGGCGGCCACGGCGTCCTCGATGACCTCCGGCAGTCGGACGATCTCGCGCGCGAGCGCGAGCTCCGCTGCCCCGTCCGGCCCGAGACTGTCCGCGACCGATGCCGCGGGCACGAGGCCCACGACCGCACCCTTGCGCACGATCGACGCGATGCGCGCGTGGGCGTACTGCACGTAGTACACGGGATTTTCGTTCGACTGCTTCTTGGCCAGTTCGATGTCGAAGTCGATGGCCGACGTCGGGCTGCGTGAGGCGAAGAACCACCGGGCCGCGTCGACGCCGACCTCGGCCAGCAGCTCGTCGAGTGTGATGAACTCGCCGGCGCGCTTGGACATCGAGACTTCCTGGCCGTCGCGAACGAAGCGGACCCAGGCGTAGAGCAGCATCTGGACCGCCTCGCGGTCGTACCCCATCGCCTCAGCGGCGTTGCGCACGCGGGCGACCGTCCCGTGGTGGTCCGATCCCCAGATGTAGATCAGGTGATCGAAGCCACGGGCGAACTTCTCGGTCACGTAGCCGATGTCGGCGGCGAAGTAGGTCGGTCGGCCGTCGGACCGGTAGATGACCCGGTCCTTGTCGTCGCCGAGCGCGGTCGAGCGGAACCACAGCGCACCGTCGAGGTCGTAGACGTGGCCGCGCTCGCGCAGGCGGTCGACCGCGCGCTCCACCCAGCCCTCTTCGTGTAGTCGAGCCTCGCTGGTCCAGACATCGAAGCGGACGCCGAGATGATCGAGTGAGGCTTCGATGCCCGCGCGCACTCGCCTGGCAGCCCATCGACCGATGTGGTCGGCGCTATCGACCCCAGGTGCACTGGCTTCGGCCCAGACCTCTGCCGGCAGCTCGGCCGCGAGGTCCTCGACGTAGCCACCCTTGTAGCCGTCCTCGGGGATCGGTTCGCCGCGCCGGATCGCCACCACCGATGCCCCGAGATTGGTGATCTGGCCGCCGGAATCGTTGAAGTAGTACTCGCGCGTGACGTCCTGACCGCCGGTCTCCAGGACGCGGCACAACAGGTCGCCCACGAAGGCCCCGCGCGCGTTCCCGATCGTCAGCGGACCGGTCGGATTGGCCGACACGAACTCGACGTTGACGCGGCGCTCGACGACCGGCGTGACACGGCCCCAGGCGGCCGGCTCGGCGAGGATGCCGTCGATGATGCCGCTCAGCGCGGTCGGCCGCAGGCGCAGGTTGATGAACCCCGGGTGGGCGACCTCGGCCGCCTCGATCGGGCCGTCCGGGCCGCTCCCACGCACGAGCTTCGCGGCAAGGAGCGTCGCCAGTTCCAGCGGCGCCTTGCGATACGGGCGTGCCAGCTTCATGGCCAGGTTCGTCGAGCGGTCGCCGTGCTCAGGCTTGGCCGGACGCTCGATGTCGATCGTCGGCCGGAGCGCATCGTCGGGGAGTGGCGGCAGATCGCCGCTCGCAACCGCCGCAGACCAGGCGCGCTCGACCGCGTCGCGGACCTGCGTTCGGAGCGGATCGGGGATCACGGGCGCAGCACCTCGACGTGGGAGACGGACTGGGCAGTCATGGTACCGGCACGGTCCCATGACTGCGGTACCACGGGTCCGGGAGGACCGTATTGGTGCGACATCGCACCACGATCCGCAGCCTCGGTGCAGTCCGGTACGGTCCTGTCACGTCGCCGACCTCCAAAGGTACTGGACCTCGTGGTCCCCGCCCTGCCATAGTGGCCTGACTCAGCTCGATGGCAGGACGAATTCCGGGGAAGCCATCGATCGGAGCATCATCCAAAGCCGGGGCCGCTCAGGCCTCCAGTGTTCGGGGACTCATCACATGACTACTCGCAATCGAGCGCATTCGCGCATCCCCCGCAGGCTCTCGTGGCTTGTGGTGGCATCCATGGTCAGCGTCGCGCTGTTCGCCCCCGCGGCGACCCAGGCGGCCGTCGCACCGCCCATCGCGCCGAACGCCAATCGCATCGAGCTCGCGACGGGCAATCCCACGTGCGAGCACTACTTCTCGTTCAAGATCGACGGCACGCCGACCAACGGCACGACGCCCAATGGCGTCATCGTCATCGGCAATGCGACGAACACGTCGTTCGACTGGGCATTCCACGCCGACTACCTCCACAGCTATGACATGGCGGCGGTGATCGTCAAGGCCGGCGACGACTCGCTGATCTACTACTACACGGACGCGGCTGACGACAGCGACACCAACCTCCAGTCGCCGATCAACAACGGGGGACAGCAGGCGCAGATCAGCCACGTCGAGTTCTGCTTCGATCGCAAGGCCGGCACCGAGCCGACCCCCACGCCGGAGGTCACGCCGACCCCCACGCCGGAGGTCACGCCGACCCCCACGCCGGAGGTCACGCCGACCCCCACGCCG
>JBKJHI010000258.1:0-3053 GCA_046599085.1 Candidatus Limnocylindrales bacterium | reverse complement strand
CGGGGCCTTCGGCTTCCACCCCGCGGCCAAGCGCGCGATCGACTGGACCCGCGAGGTGCTGCAGAAGGCCGCCGCCAGCGCCAGCCGCCGCGCGCTGTGGGACCTGATGCAGAACCTGCCGATCCGCCACGAGATCGGCGACGTCCTGCTGGTCCACGGCAGCCCGCGCGACCCGGTGATGGAATACGTCCTGGAAAGCGACCTCTGGGAGGGCTCGGATCCGACCAAGATCGACGAGATCTTCGCGTCGTTCCGCCGGCTGTGCTTCATCGGCCACACCCACCGCCCCGGGATCTTCACCGAGGACCGCTGCTTCCTGCCCGCCGCCGACGTCGCCGACGGCTACAACGTCTCGGACGGGGGACGCTACCTCATCAACGTCGGATCGGTCGGTCAGCCGCGCGACCGCGACCCGCGCTCGTGCTACACCCTGTTCAGCGGCGACGCCGTGTACTTCCGTCGCGTCGCCTACGACATCGACGCCACCATCGCCGCGTTCAGCAAGGTGCCGGAGCTGGATGCGCGGCTCTCCGAACGGCTGGTCCGGGGGGAGTAGCAGGGGGGCGAGGTGGCCCCGCCCCGGCTTGCAAACCATGCCCCCGAGCTAGCGTGCCTGCCGCGCGGCGATCACCGCCGCGCTGGCCGTAGGAAGACGCATGGCACAGGTCGAGTCGCGGGTGGTGCTGACCAACAAGATGGGCCTGCACGCCCGCCCGTCGACGCAGATCGCGACCACCGCCGGGCGTTTCGCCGCCGATGTGACCATCGCCAAGGATGGGCTGGTGGTCGACGCCAAGAGCGTGCTCGAGCTGCTCATGCTCGCCGCCGAATGCGGATCTGAACTGGTGGTCACCGCGAGCGGCGACGATGCCGACGCCGCGGTCAAGGCGCTGGTCGGCCTGGTCGAGGGCCGGTTCGGTGAAATCGACGTCGACAGCTGAACGACGGCGCGGCGATGCCCTCGCCCTGGCGGTCGCGACCGCCGGCGGCATCGGCTTCTGCCGGCCCGGCCCGGGAACCTGGGCGAGTGCCGCGACCGCCCTCGCCGCCTGGGGGGTCTGCCGCTGGTCGCCGGCGTGGAGCGGCTCCCCGACCTGGACGATCGCGACGCTGGTGGCGATCATCGCCGGCCTGGTCGCCTGCCCTGCCGCCTGCCGCCGCCTGGGCCGCGGCGATCCCTCCGAGGTCGTGATCGACGAGGTCGCCGGCGTGCTCGCCGGCCTGGCGATGGTTCCCGCGCACCTGCTGCACCGCGCGCCGGGCGGCGTTTGCCTGCTGGTCCTGCTGTTCTTCCGCGTGTTTGACATCGCCAAGCCGTATCCAGTATCCTCCCTGGAGGCGTTGCCGGGAGCGGTCGGCATCATGGCCGATGACGTCGCCGCGGGGTTGTTGGCGGGCATCCTGGCCGCCGCGATCCTGCACTGAAAGCACCGGCGAAGGGAATCCATGGCCAAGCGCGGTGCATCGAGCGGTCGCATGACGGTGAAGACCACCGTGCGCAGGAACCCGCAGCCGACCTCCGCCGGCAGCTCGGCGCGCAGTTCGTCCGCCATCGCCCGGCCCACCCGCGGCGGCACCGAACGCCACACCGCCGAGCGCAACACCGGCGAGCGCAACACCGCCGAACGCAACACCGTCGACCAGCCGGGCGGCAAGCGCGCGCCCGCCCACGCCAACGGCGGCATGGGCCTGCGCACCAAGTTCATGCTGGTGCTGGCCGGCGTCACCGTGGTGGTGCTGGTCGCCCTCGGCGCGTCGATGGCGTCGACCACCAACCGTTTCCTGTTCAGCCAGAAGCAGCAGGACGGCGTCGAGATCGCCCGCGTGGCCGCGCAGCTCGGCCTGGCCGTCAACGACCGCCTCACCGCCGATCTCCAGCGCATCAAGCGCGATGGCGGCGCCGGCGGCGACAGCCCCACCGACCTGATCAACAAGGCCGAGAAGGACCTGCAGTCCTACCTGATGAACGCCAAGACCTGGAGCGAAGGTCTCGACGTCTCGGACATCATCGCCGTGCGCTTCGCCAACGCCGGCGACTTCCTGGGCGGGCGCGGCATCGGCGAGAAGGAGGACTCGAACGCTCCGGTCGGCCGCCGCTTCACCCAGCTCTACATCGCCAAGACCGGCAACGACCTGAACCTGCCCGACAACATCAGGGTCTACGAGGCGACCATCGACGTCAAAGGCGTCTTCAAGCCGATCTACCGCTTCAACATCCGCCTCGACCACCCAGGCCTGCCGCCCAACGCCGAGGTCCGCGTCGACATCGCCGCGCAGAGCGTGAAGCAGGTCTCGAGCAACCTCTACATGATCATCACCGTGGCGGTGCTGGTCTCGATCGGCGTGGTCATCGCGATCGCCAACTGGCTGGCCGGCAACATCACCAAGCCGGTGTACCTGCTGCTCAAGGACATGCAGGTGGTGTCGCGCGGCAACCTGCTGCACCAGACCAAGCCGCACTCCAAGGACGAGATCGGCGTGCTGGCCGTCGAGTTCAACAAGATGACCCAGAACCTGGCGGCAGCGCAGTCGGCGCTGGTCGAGAACGAGAAGGCCGAATACGAGCTGTCGCTCGCCCGCGAGGTCCAGCGCCAGCTGCTGCCCGCCGACGCGCCGCAGCTGCGCGGCTACGACACCGCCGCCTTCTACCAGGGCGCCAAGGCGGTCTCGGGCGACTACTTCGACATCATCCCGCTCGCCAACGGCCTGTGGGGATTCATCGTCGCCGACGTCTCGGGCAAGGGCATCCCCGGTTCGATGGTGATGGCGGTGACGCGCACCATCGTGCGCCTGGTCGCCAACAAGCACGGTCCGCACGCCGCCGAGACGCTCAAGGAGACCAACCGGCTGATCGCCAAGCAGATCAAGCGCGGCATGTTCGTCACCGCGTTCTACGCGATCCTCGAAGAGGCGACCGGCATCATCACCTACGCCTCGGCCGGCCACAATCCGATGATCGTCTACCGCGCGTCGTCCAAGACCTGCGAGCTGGCGACCACCAAGGGTATCGCGATCGGCTTCAATGAAGGCCCGATCTTCGACAAGACGGTGCA
>JBKJHI010000171.1:0-9039 GCA_046599085.1 Candidatus Limnocylindrales bacterium | reverse complement strand
CCCCGCCCTGCCCCGGCGCCCGGCGCCCCCCGGCGCCCGGCGCCCCCCGGCGCCCCCCGGCGCCCCATCGACCCGGCGCCCCATCCCCCCCGCGCCCCATCGACCCGGCGCCCCATCGACCCGGCGCGACCCCCGGCCCCGTCCCATTGGCCCGCCCCGCGGCCCCGTTTCAGTCAGATAGAACTACCAGTTCTGCCGAATCGGCCATCGAGGCCCGCCTGCCCCGATTCGGGCCCCAATACATGACGTACAGAACCACCACTTCTATCTGGCCCGGATTCGGCTGGTCAAGGCAGGGTTCGTGTGATTCGTAGAAGTACCAGTTCTATCTGGAAGAGATCACCTGGGCCACGGAGGTCGCGCGGGCCGGAGCTTGAATCGTGGGCCGCGGAGGTCGCGCGGGCCGGAGCTTGAGTCGCGGGCCACGGCCAGATCGTGACGAAGGTCTCGTCCTGGAGGGCTCGTACCACCTGGCGGTGCGCCCTATCTATTCCCAACCGGAGGGTGCAGACTCGGGCGACCCAGGAGGGGGCGAGGGAGCGTCCGGTTCCCACCCGTGCGACACCCCGACCCGGTCGCCCTGACCGTCGCGCGGTGCCACTGGCGAGACCGACCCTCCGGCTGCGCGGCTTGACGCCGCCAAAGGAGTTGCGCGATGCCCAAGTACCTGTTCCTGTTCTCGTACTCGAGTGATTCCGTGAAGGGGATGGTCAAGCGCCCGAGCGACCGATCTGCCGCGGCCAAGGCCCTCGTTGAGTCGCTCGGTGGTACCCAGGAAGCGTTCTACTGGATGCACGGCCAGCACGACGGATTCCTGATCGCTGAACTGCCCGACGGCGTCGCCGCTGCGGCCCTGTCGGTGGCTGTCGGTGCCGCCGGCGCCATCGTGGACGCGGAGACCCACGAGATCTTCGATCACGACGATCAGACGGCGATCGTCACCAAGGCCGACGCCGCGCTGAAGGCGTACAAGGCTCCCGCCGGCTGACCCTGGCGCACCTCGCGGGCGACCTCGCTCTGGGTGACGCCGGAGCGAGTGCCTCGCGGTGCCCCGAGGGTCGACCGACGAACGGCGGTCAGCGGCCCGCGTCCAGGGCGGAACGGAGTGCTGACGCGAACCGGGTGCTGAGGGTGTCCGGGTCGTGGGCGGCGGCGATCTCGAGCGCCCGGGCCGTGGCGGCGACACCGGGGAGTGCCTCGGCCCGACGAAGCGCGTCGGTGAGCGACCCGGCCACACCTGCCTGGAACGTCGCCGCGACCACGTCGTCCACGAGTTCCGTGACCCCGGCGACGGCCGGCGCCACGACCGGCAACCCGAACGTGAGCGCCAACAGCAGCACACCCGAATTGAGCGCGTCGCGATAGGGCAGCACGGCGACATCGGCCGCGCGCAGGATGACCGCCATGTCCTCGGGCGGCAGCCGCCGAGCATGCAGCAGCACGTTGGGGTGCGCCAGCGCGCGATCGAGCGCGCCCTCGATCGCCGGGCCGCCGTCCGGGTTGCCGGCCACGAGCAGTCGCCGTGCCCGCCCGGGGTCCGCGGCACTCACCTCGTCGAAGGCATCGAACAAGTCGTCGAGCCCCTTGTACGGCCGGATCGCGCCGACGAACGCGAACACGAGCTCGTCCGGAGTCAGGCCGAGTTCCTGGCGCGCCTGGTCCCGCGTGGGCCCGGTCGGGTACGCCCCCGCGTACGAGGGATGCGGCACATGGACGATGCGCTCGGCCGGCGGCATCCGATACGCATCGCCCACCGCCTCGGCAGTGCCGCGGGCGAGCACGTGCACGAGCAGGGCGCGATCGGCGAGCCCCTGCCATAGCGCCGCGTCCGCCGCCGGGAATCGCGAGTCGTGCGGCAGGACGTTGTGCGCGGTCCAGACCAGATGGCCGCCCGCCTCGCGGAAGGCATCGAGCCGCGCCAGAAACGCATCGACCGACGCACGCGCGTCGTCCACCGACTCGGCCGACTTCGTGATCTGGTTCAGCCAGTGCAGGTGCAGGACGACATCGACGCCGGCGCCCCGCAGCCCGGCCAGCGCCTCGATGTCATCGAGGGAGGGCAGTGGCACAGCCGCGATCCCAGCTGTCAGGCACTGGCGGTACAGGAGCGCCTGGAACGGGTTCAGTCGCACGAGCGGGAAGTACGCGAGGACGGCCGGGTGGGCGTGCCCAAGGCCCTCCGTGTAGGCTGCGCCGGCCAGGGCGTCGGTGACGAAGGCGGCCGGGCGATCGGAACGACCGATGGTGCGACCCTCCATCAGGCGCCGTCCCCGCCGGCGCGGCCGACCGCCGCCCCGGCTCGCCGTGCCGCGAACCGTGCCTCGGCCGCCGCATACGCTGCGCGCAGCCGCGGCCCGTTCGCCAGCCACGTCCGCTCCGCCAGGACCCAATCGCGGGCTGCCGCGGCCAGCGCGGTCCGCTCATCGCCACGATCCATCGAGCGCTCGACCGTCGCCACCAGGCCCGCCGCATCACCCGGCGGAAAGACGAGCCCGCGCACCTCGTGCGGCACGATCTCGGTCAGGGCCGGCAGGTCGGACACGATGACCGGCCGCCCCAGGGCCATCGCCTCGAACGGCTTGAGTGGCGTGACCAGGCGCGCGGCGTGCTCATCGATGCGCGGCACGACGAAGGCATCGATGGCGGCGTAGTAGCGCCCGACCTCGGTGTTCGGGACCCGCCCGGTGAACACGATCCGATCCGCCACACCCAGTCGCCCAGCGAGCGTCTCGAGCTCCACGCGCCGCCCGCCGTCCCCGACGAGCAGGCAGGCGACATCGCGCCCGGCATCGCGCAGCAGGCGGATCGCCTGGATCAAGACCTCGTGCCCCTCGCGCGGGTGGTCCAGGTTGCTGACGTAGCCGATGACGAATCGATCGTCGAGGCCGAGCGATCCGCGCAGCGCGACGACCTCGTCCGGCGACGGCACCGCGCCAAGCGACACCGGGTCGACCCCGTTGTACGCGACGTGGATGCGCTCAGCCGGCACGCCGCGGCGTACCAGCTCGTCGCGCATCGTGTCGGCGATGGTGATGACCGCGTCCGCCGCGAGCATCACGCGCAGCTCCTGGGCCAGGCGGCGGAAATGCGGCTCCCCGGTCTCAGCGATACCCGGGATCGATGTCCACGTCGTCTCGAAGAACGAGCGCACCTCGTACACGAAGGGCCGCCCGATGTGGGCCGCCACCGCCAGCCCGACGAGCCCCGCGTCGTAGCCGCTGTGGCCCGATCCGGCATGGACGATCGCCGGGCGTTCCTCGCGCGCGATCCGCCCGGCCAGCCACGACCACGTCTCCAGGCGTGCATCCACGGGGACGTCCGCGTAGCCGGAGCCAGGATCGAGCCGGTAGTGGACGATGCCGCCCACCTCGTCCCGTGCCGGTACCTCGGTCACGCCGCCGTCTCTGGGGAACCCGGGCTGCGTGACGACGACCGGCTCCAGCCCGGCGGCCACCGCTGCGAGCATGTTCTGCTGGCTGCGCAGCGAGAACCCGGTCTGGCGATACGGCAGCGATTCCTTGAGCAGGTGCAGGACGACGTCGGGGGAGCGCGGCTCGACCGGATGGACAGGCCCCGGCACCCACGGCGTCCAGCGCGGGTCGCTCTCGCGCAGGCGGGTCATGACGCGCACCGTCTCGGCGGCCAGCTGCGGGGAATCGCCGAGTCGACGCAAGCGGGTGACCGTCTCGAGCCGCGCCGACTGGTCGCCACGTGCGAACTGGGCGTCACGCTGGAGCGTCAGGGCGCGGCGGCTGGTGGGGTACTCGGCGAGGATCGCGGCTGTCTCAGTGAGGGCGGTGTCCGGATCGCCACGACGGAGCGCGCCGCGAGCGCGCCGCAGCCGCCCGTAGTCGATCGAGGGCTCCCGGCGGCCCTTGACCGGCACCAGCGGCTCCTGCCCGACAAAAAGATCGCGCGCGTCGCGCAGGACGTCCCGGCCGAGCGTCCGCAGCGCATCCCCGCGCGGTGCGGGGACGATCTCGATGGCGCGTCGCGCCGCGTCGCGCAGGCGACGGGTGGATGGCACGGTCAGGCGGTCCAGCGCACGGGGGGGAGCATGGGGCGTCAGGATACCGCCTTGTCACCCGGCATCCGCGATACTCAGCGACGCATGCCAGACCACGTCGCCCACGTCATCGGTGCCCGCCCCAACTTCATCAAGGCCGCGCCGGTCATCCGTGCCCTGCGCGATCGAGGTGTGCCACAGCGCGTCATCCACACGGGGCAGCACTACGACGAGCGCATGTCGGAGATCTTCTTCCGCGAGCTCGATCTGCCGACGCCCGACGTCAACCTCGGCATCGGCTCTGGGACGCATGCGGAGCAGACGGCCGGGGCGATGGTCGGCCTGGAGCGCGAGTGGCTGGCCATGCCACCGGCCCTGATCGTGCTCTACGGCGACGTCAACAGCACGCTCGCCGCGAGTCTCGTCGCGGCCAAGCTCGGCATCCCGTCGGCGCACGTCGAGGCCGGCCTGCGCTCGTTCGACCGATCGATGCCGGAGGAGACGAACCGCATCGTCAGCGACCTGCTGGCCGACCTCCTGTTCACGACCAGCCCGGAAGCCACGGACCACCTCACGGCGATGGGCGTGGCGCCCAACCGCATCCTGTTCGTGGGTAATCCGATGATCGATACGTTGATGGCCCAGCGGGCACGGTTCGATCCTGCGCCCGAGCGCGAGCGCCTGGGCCTGCCCGAGACGTACGGTGTCGTGACCCTCCATCGACCATCGAACGTCGATGACATCGAGAGCGCGCGGGCCGTGGTGGCCGCCCTTGACGCGCTCGCGGCACGGTTGCCGCTCGTCATCCCACTCCATCCCCGCGGCGCGGCACGGCTTGCCGAGGCGGGGCTGTATGACGGGGAGCGGGTGCGGATCGTGGAACCGCTGGGGTACGTCGCGTTCCTGTCGCTCGTTGCCGGGGCCCGGCTCGTCCTGACCGATTCCGGTGGCATCCAGGAGGAGACGACGATGCTCGACGTCCCGTGCCTGACGATGCGCCCCAACACGGAACGGCCGATCACCATCAGCCATGGCACGAACCGGCTGGTCCGGCCGGATGAGGTGGCCGCCGCCGCCGACGAGATCCTGGCCGGCCCCGTGCGCCCCAGCGGTCCGCGACCGCCGCTGTGGGACGGCCGCGCCGGGGAGCGCATCGCGGACATCGTGGTCGCGTGGCTGGCGGCGCGCGCGGGCGCCGGTGAGGACGCTGCCGCCGCGCCCGGCCGGCCGGCCTGACGGCGGCCCGCTCGACTATGCGCATCGCCACGATCGTCGGCACGCGGCCCCAGCTCATCAAGGTCGCCGCGCTTCAGCCGGCGCTCCGCGCCATGCACGACGAGACGTTCATCGATACCGGCCAGCACTGGGACGACGCGATGGCCGGCGTCTTCTTCCGCGACCTCGGCCTCGTTCGGCCGGATCTGACGTTGGATGGCGGCGGCGGGACCGCGGCCGAGCAGACCGGACGGATCATGGTCGGGCTGGAAGGGGCGCTACGGGACATCGCGCCGGACGTCGTGCTCGTGTTCGGCGACACGAACAGCACGCTGGCCGCCTCGCTGGTCGCGGCTAGACTTGGGGCGCCGATCGCCCATGTCGAGGCCGGGCTGCGCTCGTTCGATCGGCGCATGCCCGAGGAGGTGAACCGCATCGTGACCGACCACCTGGCCCGATGGGCGTTCGCCCCGACCGAGGCGGCGGTCGCGAATCTCGCCGCCGAGGGGCTGACCGACGGCGTGCACCTCGTCGGCGATGTGATGCGCGACCTGGCGGCACGGACCGTGGAGGCGGCACGGGACGAGGCGTCACTGGCCGAGGCTGGCCAGCTCGGCGCTGCTCTGCCCGGCGGGTCGTGGCAGACCGGAAAGTTCCTGTTCGCGACCATCCATCGAGCCGAGAACCGTTCGCCCGCGGCGATCGAGGCGTGGATCGCGCTGCTGGATGCTGTCGCGCGGCCGGATCGACCGGTGCTGCTGGCGCTGCATCCCGGGACACGGGCCGTGGTGGACGCCACGGGCCGGTCGCTCGGTCCGAACGTGGTGGTCAGCGAGCCCCTCGGCTATCGAGCGTCGCTGGCGGCCCAGCTCCATGCCGCGGCCGTGCTGACCGATTCGGGCGGGATCCAGCGGGAGGCCGCATGGCTCGGGACCCCGTGCCTGATCCTCCGCTCGTCCACGGAATGGGTCGAGACGATGGTCGGTGACGCCGCCACGTCCGTGCTCGTCGGGCTAGATGCCGCCGCCGCCACGGCGGCGCTCGATCGTCTGGCGCCGGTCGGCGAGGCGGTGGAGGCGTCGCGCGCGCGGGCCGCGACGCGAGTCATCGAGACCGACGGCGCGACAGGATCGATCGCGCGGCTCCTGGCATGACCGACGAGATCGTCCCGCAGCACCTCGTCCTGGTCCTGCCGACCACTGGCGAGTTCGATTCGCGCACGTATCGCGTCGCCTCGACGGTCCTAGGCCGCGGCCACCAGGTGACCGTCGTCTCGCGGCACAAGGCGGGGCTTGCCTGGGACGAGCCGCATCCGGCTGGCTTCCCCATCGTGCGCGTGCTGGCCACGGCCGAGGACGGTATGCCACTCCGCGGCATCGTCCGCTTCGGTCGCGTCGTCGTGCGCCGCCTCGAGTCGATCGTCACGCGCAAGCCATACCGCTCGCCGTCCGTGCCGCGTGCCGCCGCGCCGACGGCGCCGCCACCGCCCGGTTCCACCGTCGCCGGAGCCCCATCGATCGCTCGCGGCGTGACCGATTCACCGGCGGAGACCGCCGCGAAGGTGCCGTTTTACGCCCGCGCCTGGATGGGGCTGTACCGGCGGCTGGCGATCCCGCTGCAGATCCGCTCGTATCGAAGGAACGCCACGAGTCGGGCGCCGCGCGGCGATCTCGTGCACGGGATGGCGTTCATGGGCATCCCCGTCGCGCTGACCGTGGCGAAGCGGGATGGCGTGCCGGTCGTGTACGACGCCCGCGACATCCACCTCGATGCCCGGAACATGGCCCGGATGGGCCGGCTCCCGCGCTACTTCATCGGACGGGCGGAGCGCGGTTGGGCGGTCGCATCCTCCCGGGTCATCACCGTCAATGATTCGTACGCGGACGTGCTCGCCTCGCGCTGGCCGGTGGAGCGGCCGCTGGTCGTGATGAATTGCTCGTATCGATTCACACCGCCGACGCCGCGGCGCCGTCTCTTCCACGAGGCGCTGGAGCTGACCGCCACCGAGCGTGTCGTGCTGTATCACGGCGGGCTCTTCCCGTGGCGCGGCATCGAGCAGCTTGTGGAGGCGATCCGGCTCGTGCCGGACGCGACGCTCGTGCTCATGGGCTACGGCGTGCTGGAGCCGACGCTGCGGGCGTGGGAGGCGGATCCGGCGACGCTGGGCAAGGTCCGGGTCATGGGCCCGGTCCCGCCGACCGAGCTGCACGACTGGGTCGCAGCCGCGGACGTTGCCGGGATGCCGATCCAGGGCGACACCCTGAACCATCGACTGACCACGCCCAACAAGCTGTTCGAGGCGATGGCCGCCGGCGTGCCATCTGTCGTGTCCGACCTGCCGGGGATGTCCGCGGTCGTCCGCGACGCCGATTGCGGGATCCTCGTGGACCCGACGGACGTCGCCGGGATCGCCGCCGCCATCCAGGAGATCCTCGCGCTGCCGGAGGGGGAGTGGATGGCCTGGCGAGAGCGGAACGTCGCGGTCGCCCACGATCGGTACAACTGGGAGACGCAGGTCGAGAAGCTGCTCGATGAGTACACGAGGCTGACCGGCAAGCGATGGTGAGCTCGGGCTCGGCCGAGGGCGGCTCCCCGGGTTCTTCGGCGGCGTCCCCGGGCGCGACTTCGGCCGCCACCTCGGCCGACGTTCGGCCGCGCGCCGTGATCCTCGTGGGCTCGCCTGCCAACCCGTATTCGCGGGCACTCCGCCTGGGCCGGACACTCGATGCGACCGGGTATGACGTCGAGATCGCGGCCACGCACGAGGCGGGGCTGCCGCTCGAGGACGCCGATGGCGCGGTCCGGATCCGGCGCTATCCGGCGAGTGGCGTGTTTGCGCGGGCCTATCGGACGGTGCGGCCCGGGGGCGCCGTCACGGTTGGGGCCGGCCGTTCTTCGTTTCCGGCGCGGATCCTGCGGGGGCTGCGCAACGGCCCTGTCGCGTGGGCCTTCTTCCCGCACACCGTCCGTGGCTGGTGGCACACGCTGGCCCGGGAGCTGCCGCCGGCCGACCTGTACCACGCCTGCGGCACGCTGCCGATCGCGGCAGCCCTGGCCGCCCGTGAGCGCGACCGCGCGGCCGGCCGGACGTCGGTCGTCATCTTCGACGTGATCGACATCACGATGGAGAGCAACAACGTCCTGCGCATCCCGAAACCCGTGCTGTGGTGGTTGGCCCGCCGGGAACGGCGCTGGGCCCGGGCGGCCGATGGCGTGACCGCGGTGAACGACGCGTTCGCCGACTGGGCCCAGACCCACTGGGACCTTCCGGTCCGACCCACAGTCGTCCCGAACTACCCCGAGCCCCAAGCCGAACCTGTCGGTCCGCTGCCCGATCTCGTGCGCCAGGCGACGGGTCTCGGGGCGTCCACCCGGATCCTCCTGTTCTGGGGCAGGCTCGGCCCGTATGTCGGCCTCGACCAGGCGGCCGAGGCGATGCTGGCCATCCCCGATACGGCGCTCGTGCTGCTCGGCTTCGGACGCGGCTTCGAGGCGAGCGTCGCGCGCGATGCCGATCCACGCTATGCCGGACGGCACATCACGTTGCCCGCGGTCCATCCCGATGCGCTGCCGGCCTGGGTCGCCTCGGCCGATGTGGCCATGAACGCCCTGCCGCCGATCAGCTTCAGCCAGCGCTTCACCTTCCTCAACAAGTTCTTCGAGGCGATGACCGGTGGCCTGCCGATGGTCCTTGGGCCTGATCTGCCGACGATGGAGGCCGTGCTGACCCGCGAGGACCTCGGACGGGCGGCAGCCTCGATGGACGCGCGCGACATCGCGGCCGCCGCGCGCGACATCCTCGAGCGCTCACCCGAGGA
>JBKJHI010000147.1:0-5754 GCA_046599085.1 Candidatus Limnocylindrales bacterium | reverse complement strand
CCGCCTCCGCCTCCACCGCCTGGCGCTGCCCGGCGGTCAGGCGTTGCCACGGCAAGACGGTCAGGTCGATCTCAGCCCGTCGCCAGGTGCCGACGATCTCGCCATCCACGAGAACGGCTCCGGGCCAGACCCGCGGCGTCCACAACTCGCGAGCCCACACGGGATCGGGGACCAGGAGCTCCCGGTCGGCGCCGTGCAGGAGCGTGTACGCATCCCCGCTCGGGAGCAGGCGGGCCGGTGCCGTGGGGCCGCCAGTGGTGCCAAAGGCAGCCGCGTCCCGGCGCAGGATCCAGGCGTCGCCGACGGGGGTGCGCACGGCCGTCAGCGACCCCGCGAGGACATCGAAGGCGGCTTGAGCAGCGGCCGGCCGCAGTCCGGCCCATTGCGCGAAGGAGGTTGCCGTGCCCGGCCCGAAGATGTGGAGGTAGCGCCTCGCCAATTCGAGACGTGCGTCCTGCGGATCGACATCCGGCGCCGGGACGGTCCACACGATCGGCTGACGGGCGCCGTCCCACCGGATCAACAGCGTGCCCGTCGGCGCGGCATAGCGCAGCATGTTCGGCGACTCGCCGAGCCCCCGGCCCGCCTCGCCGTAGGGCATGCGTCGACCGTCCAGGAAGGCATCGATCCGGCTCGCGAGATCCTGCGCCCGTGCTCGCCGGGTCGCGTCGTCGGGAAGGCGCGCAAGCGTGAAGACGGCGAGGTCGCGGGCAGCCACGACATAGGCACTGAAGCGCGGCCCCCAGACCTGGACGAAGGACGGGTCATCCCTGGTGTCTGGCCTGGTCTGCTCGACCCGCGCATGGATGGACAACAGGGCCGCACGCGGCATGCTGTCGGTGAGACCCGCCCACGCGGCGCGTCGGAGCGATGCCGGCCCCGCTGGCAGCCGCTCATCGATGGCATTGGCCGATCGCCGGTGGGCGAGGATCTGCTCGCGCGTGAGATCGAGCGGGGCGGCCGTCATGCCAGCGCCCCTGGCAGCAGGCGGACCTCGGACGTCGGCATCGACGCCCACCAGCGAGCGTATCGCCGGTACACGTTGGGATCGCGATCGGCCAGGAACGCGACGAGCGCCGAGGCCTCGGCAGCCAGCCCGGCCCATGCCGCATCGCTGAGCGGCTGGAACGCGGTCGCCTCGATGCCGCCATCCACTGGACGCCACACGCCGGCGACGTAGCCATCGACCAGCAGGGTCGGCAGGACATCTCCGTTCGTGCGGATGACGAGGCGGCGATGATCCGGCGGGATCACGCGGCTTCGGTCGGCATAGGCCAGCAGCACGCTATCCCACATGGGAAGCAGTCGCGGCGGAGCGGTCGTGTCGGCATCGGGGACTGAGGCACCTGGCGCATCGTACAACGTGGTCCCGTCAGGGCCGGGCTGCGCCACGACCTCGTCGCCGAGATCGACGATCGCCTGGTGGATCACCGGTCGACGGAGCAGCGTGAACTGGGCGACGTCCGCTACCGAGGCCGGGCCGAAGGCTTCCAGGTAGCGGCGCAGGAGCCAGGCGACGGCGCTGCCGGGTGCCGTCGGGGCCATCGCCACTCGCGCGGCGATGAACGACTGCTTCGGCCCGAACGACCACGGGCCGCCGGTCGGGGCACGGTACAGGGGCGCGAACGTCCGGAGCGCCCACCATGCCCAAGGTGCGGGCTCGCCGAGGCGCGCTTCGATCAGCGCTTCGACCTCGGCTTTCGTGTGCGGCCGCGTCATGGCCTCCAGCAATGGTTCGATGAGCGCGTCCACGTCAGTGACGGTGAGCCCCGAGTCCGTGAAGCGCCGGTCGTTGAGTCGCGACGCCCGGAGGCTGCTGCGCATGGCATCGTGGAAGGTCGGGTACTCGCTCGCCAGGACGGCATGCAGCGTGATCCGCAACAGCGAGGTCTTGACGACCGACCCGTCGGCGAAGGCGGCGTCGAGCTGTCCGGGTTCGAAGTCGGCGAGACGATTCCACAGTGCGAGATACGGCGAGGCCGGCTCCTGCGCCTGGACCGCGACGATGCGACGGATGCCCTCCACAGCATCGAGCGGCTCACGCCGAAGCAACAGCTGGCGGGCCAGCGTGGCGCGGTTGAGTCGGCGGGCGGTCAGGGTCATGCCCGGATCTTCGCAGCCTGACGCGGGAGGCATCGGTCCTCGCCGCATCAGGACGACGCGGGACCCACCGGTTCGATGGTGACGTCTGTCAGTCGCTCGTCGGCGGTCGCGAGGGCGGTCCGCAGGCGGTCGATCGCCTCGATCACGCCATCCGCGTCGTGATCGGCGAAGCGCACGTGCAGGGTCATGAGGACTTCGTTCGGCCCGAGGTGCATCGTGCGGACGCGCTCGATGGCGACCACAGCCGGGTCATCTTCAACGGCCGATCGCAACGTTGCCATGAGGTCGCTGTCGACCTGCTCGCCGATCAGCAAACCGCGGCTTTCGAACGCCAGGAAGACCGCCACGAGGGCCAGCAGCACGCCGATCACGATGGATGCGAGGCCGTCGAAGCGAGGCTCGTCGAGCGCCGTGGCAAGCGCGATCCCGATCGCCGCGGTCAGCAGACCGGTTAGTGCAGCGCTGTCTTCCAACAGGACGGTCACGAGGGACGGATCCTTGTTCGTGCGCAGGGCGGCCATGACGCCCTCGCCGCGGATCTCGGGCAGAAGCGCCCGAAGGGCGACAGTCCACGACGTTCCCTCGAGGACGAAGGCGATGCCGAGCACGATGAAGTTCGGCAGCGGATCGTCGATGACGCTGGGTTCGATCAGGTGCGTGATGCCCTCGTACAGCGAGACGCCGCCGCCGATCCCGAACAGGACGATGGCGACGACAAGGCTCCAGAAGTACAGCTCCTTGCCATGCCCGAACGGGTGCTCGTCGTCGGGGCGACGTCGCGACCGATGGATGCCCAGCAGCAGCAGCGCCTGGTTGCCCGTGTCGACGACCGAGTGGACGCCCTCCGAGATCATCGACGAGCTGCCGGTCAACGCCGCAGCGACGAACTTCGCCACCGCGATCCCGAGGTTCGCGGCGATGGCCGCGTAGATGACGATCGGAGACTCGTGCTGCGTGTTGGCCATCCACGGAGTATCGGCCGTGCGGGGTACCGTCCGGCCGCGCGCGGGATCGGTCCGCATCGCACTGACCTCGCAGTCGCGTCACGGACGCGCCGGTCCGTCCGTCCATGTGACGAACGACGCTGCTCATCTCCTCCGCGACGAAGCCCTCGGTCCTCCCCCGAGGGCTTCCTCGTGTCCGCGAGCGGCCGTGGCGCCGGACGTGGGGCGTGGCGCCGGACGTGGCGCCGGACGTGGCGCCGGGCGCTAACCCTCGCTGGCGAGCCGACGCAGGACCGCGGGCAGGATGCCGCCCTGGCGGTAGTATTCGACCTCGATCGCGCCGTCCAGGCGCGCGATCGCCTCGAAGCGGCGCTGCGTGCCGTCGTCGTTCGTCGCCGTGACGGTGACCGATTGGCGCGGCGACAGGCCATCCGCCAGGCCACGGACGGCGAACGTCTCGCGGCCCGTGAGCCCGAGCGCCGCGGCACTGTCGCCGGGCTTGAACTGGAGGGGCAGGACGCCCATTCCGACGAGATTGGAGCGGTGGATGCGTTCGTACGACTCGGCCAGCACGGCCCGCACGCCCAAGAGCATCGTGCCCTTCGCCGCCCAGTCCCGCGAGGACCCGGACCCGTACTCTCGCCCGGCCAGCAGGACCAGCGGCACGCCCTCCGCGCCGTAGCGCATCGCGACGTCGTAGATGAAGCCGTCCTCCCCGGATGGGAGGTGGACCGTATACGGGCCCTCCCGTCCCTCCACCAGCCGGTTGCGCAGCCGGATGTTGGCGAACGTCCCCCGCATCATCACCTCGTGGTGCCCGCGCCGCGCACCGTACGAGTTGAACTCGAGCGGAGACACGCCGCGCTCCTGGAGCCACTGGCCCGCGGGCGATGTCGGGGAGATGGCGCCGGCCGGCGAGATGTGGTCGGTCGTGACCGAATCGCCCAGCGCCGCAAGGACGCGAGCGCCCTCGATGTCCGTGACCGGCGCCGGCGTGAACGACAGGCCCTCGAAGAATGGCGGCTTGGCCACGTAGGTCGACGAATCGTCCCAGGCATAGCGATCGCCCAGTGGGACGGGTAGGGCTCGCCAGCGCTCGTCGCCCTCGAACACGACCGCATAGGTTCGCCGGAACAGCTCCGGATCGATGGCGGTGCCGATGACCGAGCGGATCTCGTCGGGCGACGGCCAGATATCGGTCAGGAAGACCGGGGCCCCATCGCTGTCGACGCCGAGTGGATCCGTCGTGAGGTCGATGTCGACCCGGCCGGCCAGGGCGAACGCGACGACCAGCGGCGGCGACGCGAGGTAGCTCGCGCGGGCCAGTGGGTGGATCCGTCCCTCGAAGTTGCGATTGCCGGACAGGACGGCCGCGACGACCAGGTCGTTCGCCTCGACGGCGGCCGCGATCGGCGCGTCCAGAGGACCCGAGTTGCCGATGCAGGTGGTGCAGCCGTACCCGACGAGATCGAACCCGAGAGCGGCCAGCGGCGCCATCAGGCCCGCAGCTTCCAGATACCCCGTGACCGCCTTGGAGCCCGGGGCGAGGGACGTCTTCACGGTCGGTGCCACGCGCAACCCGCGCGCGACGGCGTTGCGGGCCAGCAGGCCGGCTCCGACCATGACCGTGGGGTTCGAGGTATTCGTGCATGACGTGATCGCGGCGATCGCGACCGAGCCGGTCTGGATCGTGGCTCGTTCGCCACCGACCTCGATCGACACGGGCCGATAGGCGCGCCGGTCCACGGGAGCTGCGCCGGCCACGACCGGTTCCGCTGGAGGCGCTTCGCCGCCGCCGCGCGGCCCGTCGTCGGCCACCTCGCCGTTGGTGGCATCGCTAGCGGTGAACGCTGGCGGATCGGAGGCAGGGAACGACCCGTCGGAGGAGGCATCCACCTCGCCCTCGACCTGGACGACGTCCTCCAGGCCGTTCGGGAAATTGGACCGGAAGTTGTCGCGAAGCTGCTCCAGTGGGACGCGGTCCTGCGGGCGCCGGGGTCCGGCGACGGACGGCTCGACGGTCGTGAGGTCGAGCGTGAGGGCCTCGTCGAACGCCGGCCCATCGCCCGGCTCGCGCCACAGCCCCTGCTCCTTGGCGTAGCGCTCCACGAGGGCGACCCGCTCGGGCGTGCGGCCGGTCAACCGCAGGTACGCCAGCGTCTCGTCGTCGATCGGGAAGAGGGTCGTGGTCGCCCCGAACTCGGGGCTCATGTTGCTGATGGTCGCCCGGTCGGGGAGTGACAGGGAGGCCAGACCGTCGCCGGCGAACTCGACGAAGGCGCCGACGACCCCGTGGCTGCGCAGCATCTCGGTCACCACGAGAACCAGGTCCGTCGCCGTCGAGCCGCGAGGCAGTTCGCCGGTCAGCCGGACGCCGACGACGTGGGGCATCGGCTGGTACAGCGGCTGGCCCAGCAGGACGGCCTCCGCCTCGATCCCGCCGACACCGTAGCCGAGCACGCCAAGGCCGTTGACCATCGTGGTATGCGAGTCGGTGCCGACGAGCGTGTCGGGGAAGGCGACCCCGTCACGGTCATCGACGACCGTGGCCAGGAACTCGAGGTTGACCTGGTGGACGATGCCGGTACCCGGCGGCACGACGCGGAAGTCACGGAACGCCGTCTGCTACCAGCTGCTGCGCTGGGCGCAGACGGCGTTCCGTGACTTCCGCGTCGTGCCGCCGGGTACCGGCATCGTCCACCAGGTC
>JBKJHI010000036.1:0-4872 GCA_046599085.1 Candidatus Limnocylindrales bacterium | reverse complement strand
GTCCGCCCGACGCGACACGTTCGACGGCCCCCGGCGCTTCGGCGCCGGGGGCCGTCGTGTGTCCACGCCCAGTCGATCTCCGGCCTCTCTCATTGGTGCGTTCCCGTCCGCGCCATACTTGATGGTGTCCGACGGCTCCTGTCGGGCGCTAGCGAGGGGAGGCAGCCATGTTCCGGATCCGCCGCTTCGGAGTCATCAAGACGGCCACGACCGTCGCTGTCCTGTATGCCATCGCCATCCTGATCGTTGCGGTGCCCGTGATCCTGTTCATCACCGCTGCGGGCAGAGCGGGCGGCCTCGCCGGTCAGGCGATCGACACCGGTCCCGTTCTCATGGTCGCCGTGGTTGGAGCCGGGGTCTACGCCGTCATCGCCTGGATCGGCACGGCCATCGCCTGCGCCCTGTACAACCTTGTCGCCCGCGTCACCGGCGGGATCGAGGTCGAGGTCGAGTCGGTGGCCCCGCCTCCGCCGGCCGCCTTCTGGGGAGCAGCCGCGGCGCCTGGCCAACAGCCCGGCACGTAGTCACCAGCACGTGGCGCACCGGGCGGACGGGCCGTTTGACAGGTCCCGTCGCCGCGCTGACGCTGCACGGATGACGCCACGCCACCTGACCCTCCTCGTCGTCGCGATGACGCTCGTCCTCACCGCATGCGGCAGCACGCCCCAGAAGCCCGAGTTGACCGATCCGCGCGAGACCATCGCGGCCGCGGCGACGGAGGCGGCCGCCGCTCAGGGCGTCCACATCGATGCGTCCGTCGATGGGAGCATCACGCTGGACCTGCTCGGCTTGGGCACGGGCGGCGGACCCGTGGATCTGACCGGCTCGACGCTGAAGGCTGACCTTGCCCTGCGAAGTGGCGATGCCCGGATCATCTTCGCGGTCGGGTCTGCGCTGCGCGGGGAGTTGCGCAGCGTGGCCGGCGTGGCCTACGTGAAGACCACCCTCACCGGCGCCCAGTACCAGGTGCAGGCCGGCGCGCCCACCATCCCGCCCAATGCGATCCCCGCCGCGCTGAACACGCTTCTGGACGTCCTGGAGCAGCCGGACCTCGAGCTGGTCAAGGCGGCCGATGTCGATTGCGCTGGCGGGCCGTGCTACCGCGTCACGCTCGCGCTGACGCTGGCCCAGTTGGGCGCCCTGGGCGTGGACCTGCCGATCGCCCTGCCGTCGGACCTCGAGTCGGCCACGGTGGACCTGACCGTCGATGTGACCCGCGACACGAACGACCTGTCCGGCCTGGAAGCCGTGCTGACCCAGGGCGACGGCCAGGCGCTCACTCTCGTCGCGACCTTCACGAAGTGGGACGAGGCCGTGGCCGTCGAAGCGCCGCCCGCCGACCAGGTGGCACCAGCCGGCGGATGAGGCCCAGGTGCGGCGACGCACCTAGAATGGGATCGTGAGTCCCGCATCCCGTCGCCGGCCCGGCGACCCGACACTCGACGACGCCCTCGCGACGGTCGGCACGCAGCTCGATGACCCCGACGAGCCGGGTGACGCAGCGTTGCCCGCCGAGCCCGAATGGTTGCGCGACGCCGTCCCGCCCGCGCCGGACCCGACGGCCGCGCCGGTCCCGCCACCGGATCCTGCCGCCCAGGCTCGACGCCGCGCCGAACGAGCTGCGGAGATCGTCCATGCCCTGAACCCCGAGCAGGCACGGGCGGTCACGACCACGGAGGGACCGCTCCTCATCCTGGCCGGTGCCGGATCGGGCAAGACCCGCGTCCTTGCGCACCGCATCGCCTATCTCGTCGGCGTCAACGGCGTGGCGCCGTGGCGGATCCTGGCCGTGACCTTCACGAACAAGGCAGCCGCGGAACTGCGCGAGCGGATCATCAGCCTCGTCGGCGAGCCGGGTCGTGACGTCCAGGCCGGGACCTTCCACGCCCTGTGTGCGCGCGTCCTCCGCCAGGACGGCGAGGCCATCGGCATCAGCCGCCGGTTCGTGATCTACGACACGGATGACCAGCAGGCGCTGATGAAGCAGATCCTCAAGGAGCAGGACCTGCCGCTCACCGGCGAGTTCCGGCCAAGCGCGGTCCTCGGGGCGATCAGCCGGGCCAAGAACGAGATGCTCGATCCCGCATTCCTGTCGGAGAACGCCGCGAACCATCGCGAACGGACGATCGCCCGGCTCGCCACGCGCTACCAGGAGCGACTGCGGACCGCCGGCGCCGTCGATTTCGACGATCTTCTGCTCGAGGCCGTGCGTCTGTTCGAGGAAGCCCCTGACGTGCTGGCCAAATACCAGGAGCGCTGGCGCTACCTGCATGTCGATGAGTACCAGGACACGAACCGGGCGCAATACCTGTGGGTCAAAGCGCTCGCGGCGAAGCACGGCAACCTGGCCGTCGTGGGTGATGACGACCAATCGATCTATTCGTGGCGTGGCGCGGACCTGCGCAACATCCTCGACTTCGAGCGGGACTGGCCGTCGACCGCGGTGGTCAAGCTCGAGCGCAATTACCGCAGCACGCAGCTGATCCTGGATGCCGCCCACGCGGTCGTGAGCCGGAACAGCGCGCGCAAGGAGAAGCAGCTCTGGACGGAGATCGCGGGCGGGCAGAAGATCCAGCGCTTCGAGGCCTACAACGAGGAGGAGGAGGCCGAGTGGATCGCCCGCCAGATCGAGGGGCTGACGGGCGGGCGGGGGAGCATCCTGACCCGCCGGGCGGACGACGACGAGACCGGCACCACATTCCGTGCTCGCGACGTCGCGGTGATGTTCCGGATGAACGCTCAGTCACGAGCGATCGAGGAATCGTTCCTCCGCTACGGCATCCGCTACCAGCTCATCGGCGGGACCCGGTTCTACAGTCGACGCGAGGTCAAGGACGCGCTGGCCTACCTGCGGATCCTGCGCAGCGACACGGACAGTGTCAGCTTCGAGCGGATCATCAACGTCCCGGCACGGGCGATCGGTGACAAGACGATCGAGATCCTGCGCGCCACGGCGCTCCAGCCAGACCCCGAGAGCGGCGAGCCATCGACGACCTGGTCGGCCATCGAGCGGGCGGCGCGCGGCGACGTGCCGACGATCGTCCCGCGCACCCGGGTCGCGCTCGCGGAGTTCGCCTCGCTCGTGCGCCGGCTGCGGTCGCGCATCGGGGTCCTGCCGCTCCCCGAGCTGCTCGATGAGGCCCTCGAGCTGTCCGGCTACCGCGCGATGCTCGCCGATGGCTCGGAGGATGGCGAGGAGCGCTGGGCGAACCTGCTCGAGCTCCGTTCGGTCACGACCCGCTACGACGACCTGTCACCCGAGGATGCGCTGGACCGGCTGCTCGAGGAGACGGCGCTCGTCGCCGACCAGGATTCGTACGAGGGCGACGCGGACGCCGTGACGCTCATCACCCTCCATGCCGCCAAGGGCCTGGAGTTTCCGGTCGTGTTCATCGCCGGTCTCGAGGAAGGCCTCTTCCCGCACAGTCGCGCGCTCGACGACGAACGGCAGCTGGAGGAGGAACGGCGCCTGGCCTACGTCGGCATCACGCGCGCGAAGCAGCGCCTGTACCTGTCGCATGCCTGGCGTCGGGCAACGTGGGGGATGGGCCAGGCCAGCGTACCCTCCCGGTTCCTGTTCGAGATCCCGGCCGAGCTCATGCAGGGCCCCAGGCTCGATGGCCAGGACGCCGCGGACGCTGGCGACCTCGATCTCGACCTGGTGTTCGGCCAGCGCCGTGCGAATCGCCTCAACACGCCGTCCCGTGGCGGCGGCGGGGCGTGGCGGCAGGGGAGCGGCCGTCCCGGCGCTCCGCCCGTCGGCGAGCCGTTCCGGGCGACCCGCGACCTGGCGGCCAAGCGCGAGGCGTTCGAAGCCGGTGCGCCATCGGGGACCCTGACCCCCGGATCGAGCGGGTCCTCGCGCCCGCCGCGCGCGGCTCGACCGATAATCCCCGGTGAACGGCAGTTCCGGGACGGCGATCGCATCCAGCACGCCCGCTGGGGTCCCGGCATCGTCATCACATCGAAACTGACCCGCGACGACGAAGAGGTGACCGTGGCGTTCAAGGACGCCGGGGTCGGCCGCAAGACGATGCTCGTCAGCCTGGCCAACCTCGAGGTCGTCGGGTAGGCGTGGCGATGGAGGACGGCGCCGTCGACCTGGCGCGGATCGTGGCGCTTCGCGAGTTCGAGGCCGAGGCGCGCCGGCTGATGGCCCCGGGCGCCTTCGACTACATCGCGGGCGGCGCCAGCGACGAGTTGACCCTCGCCGAGAACGAGGCGGCCTGGCGTCGCTATCGATTGCGCCCGCGGGTGCTCGTGGACGTCGGCGCCGTGGATGCGTCGACCAGCATGCTCGGGACGCCGTCGGCCTTCCCGGTCGCGATCGCGCCGATGGCCACCCATGGCCTCGCGCATCCCGACGCAGAGGCTGCGACGGGTCGTGCAGCGGCCGCTGCACGGGTGCCATTCGCGGTGTCGACCATGTCGTCGCGCTCGATCGAGGAGGTTGCGGCTGCGGCACCCGATGCTGCCCGATGGTTCCAGCTCTACACCCAGGCGGATCGAGGACGCAGCCGGGCCCTGGTCGATCGCGCCGCGGCGGTGGGCTTCGAGGCGCTCATCGTCACCGTCGATCTGCCGCGCCTGGGGTATCGCGATCGGGACCGTCGGAACGGCTTCGACCTGCCCGAGCTGGGCAACTTCGTCGACGAACTCCCCAGCCACCGACCGGGGCGCGAGGGATTCGGTCGCCTGGAGGCCGTAGGGCACACGCTGACCTGGGCCGACCTCGCCGCGATCCGTTCGTGGACCTCGAAACCGCTCGCATTGAAGGGGATCCTGACCGCCGAGGACGCCCGGATCGCCCTCGACCATGGGGTCGATGCGATCGTCGTCAGCAACCACGGCGCCCGCCAGCTGGACCGCGTC
>JBKJHI010000265.1:0-5346 GCA_046599085.1 Candidatus Limnocylindrales bacterium | reverse complement strand
GATCGGGGACGACCGCTACGTCCATGTCGTCATGCCCGTCCGCACGACGTCCTGACCACGCTCGATACGCTTCGGGCGACCGACCTCCGCGGCTACCTGGCGCTCGAGGTCACCTTCGATCCCGGCGCGCAACTCGTCGTCGGCCCCAATGCCGCGGGCAAGACGAGCCTGCTCGAGTCGATCGTCCTGCTCGGCTGGGGTCGCTCCCACCGCACGACGGCCGATGGCGAGCTGATCCGCTGGGGGAGCGACCTCGCCAGGGTCGAGGGCGTCGTCGGACGCGACGTCCTGGAGGTCGCCGTCACGAGATCCGGCGCCGATGGCAGCGGGCGGCGCAAGCGGATCCGGGTCAACGGCGTGGGCCGACGCGCTGCGGCGCTGGGCAACACTCTGCGCGTCGTCCTGTTCGCCCCAGAGGAGATGCTGCTCGTGATGGGCGCCCCGTCGCTGCGCCGCACGACGATCGACACGCTGGCCAGCGCCGGCTCGGCGGCGTACGGCGACGACCTCGCGACGTACGGCCGGACGCTCCAGCAGCGCAACAGCCTGCTCCGTGCGATCCGCGAGGAGACGGCCGGGCGCGACCAACTGCGGTTCTGGGACGACGCGCTGCTGGAGCGGGGCAGCCGCGTCGTCGAGGGGCGTCAGCGCCTGCTGGCGGATCTGGCCGAGCCGCTCGCGGCCGCGCATCGGGAGATCGCGCCGGAGGAGGCGGACGCCGGCGCCCTGACCCTCAGGTACGTCACCAATGCCTCCCAGGCGCCCGGCGAGTCCGTGCGTGACGCCCTGGCCCGGCGACTGGCCGAGACGGCCGACAAGGAGATCTGGAACGGGGCCACGCTCATCGGCCCGCACCGGGACGACGTCGCCTTCTGGCTCGCCGGCCGCGATCTCGCCAGCTTCAGCTCGCGCGGCCAGCAGCGGACGGCCATCCTGGCCCTCAAGCTCGCCGAACTCGATCTCCTGACGGTCCTCGACGGACGTCCACCCCTGCTCCTGCTCGATGACGTCTTCAGCGAGCTCGACCCGTCTCGACGGTCGCATCTCGTGCGGCGCATCGCCGACCTGCCGCAGGCATTGATCACCACCACGACGGCAGACGACCTCGACCCCGCGCTGCTGGCCATCGCTCGAACGTGGACCGTCGACGCGGGCGCGGATGGCGCGACCGTCCGAGAGGCGGCACCCGGATGAGCACCCGTCGGCGGCCGATGCAGCGTCTCGGCGACCTCATCCCCGATGCCGCCCGCTCGCTCGGGCTCGAGGACGAGCTGCGCCTGGCCCGGGCGATCCGGACCTTCGAGGCCATCGTCGCCGAGCGAGTGCCCGCGGCCGCCGCCGCCTGCCGGGTCATCCGGATCGAGGACTTCGCACTCGTCGTCGAGGCCGACGCCCCGATCGTCGCCCAGGAGCTGCGCCTGCGCGCGACCGAACTCGTCCGAGCCTTTGCGGCGGCTCCGGGCGGCATCGGCGTGCACGAGTTGCGCATCCATGTCCGCCGCGGAGGGCCCCGCGTATAATCCACCGACCTGCCAGCCGTCTCGGGGCGCATGAAGGCCGATCGAGCCACGGGTCGTCCCGCCGCCCGTCCAACCAGCACGAGAGGCCCGCATGGCCGCCCGACTCCAACTGAAACTCGGCCTCGTCGCCGAGCACGACCGTCTCGACGACTCGCCTGACACGCTCGTCGTCGTCGAGCCGAGCATCGGTTCCGTGGCCCGCACGAAGGGTCAGCTGCACCTGCTCGTCACGTCCCGAGTGAGCACGCGCCACGCGCTGGAAGCCACGCGACTCGTCGCCGACACCATCCGCAACGAGTACTACTACGACGAATCGGCCGGGATCCGGGTCTGCCTGCAAAAGGCGATCGCGACGGCCAACAAGCGACTCATCCACCAGGCCGACCGGCTCGGACTGAAGTCGCCGGACGGCAACGGCCCGATCGGCGTCGGTGTCGCCGTCGTGCGCGGGAACGAGATGTACGTGGCGACCGTGGGTCCGGCCGAGGCCTACCTCATCCGCCAGGCGCGGTTGTCGACACTCCCCGACCCCCACCGGGAGCGGGGCCTGCCATCCACGGGCCTGGAGCCAGACGTCTGGCGCGGCGAGATCGCGATGGGCGATTCGCTCGTGCTCGTGGCACCCAACATGGTCGCCCGGCTCGGGGCGGATGTGCTCAAGGACGCGATGCTGACGCTCCACCCGCAGTCGGCGATGGAGCACCTGCACGCCCGCTTCGTGGAGGCCGGCGGCTCCGGGTCGGACGGCGCCATCGCCTTCGAGGCCACCGAGGTGGCGACGACGACCAGGGCCAGGACGCTCGTCCCCGTCCGGCCTGCCGAGCCGCTCGCCGGCGCCCCCGACCGCTCGCCGATCCCGCTCGCCGACAACGTCCAGGCCGCCGGGGCAGCCGTGTCGGCCGCGGCCGGGAATGCGCGTGAGGCAGCCGGCGGCGCGCTCGATCGCGTCGTGAGCCGCCTCCAGGACCTCCTGCCGCGCCGCAAGCCGGCGTACCGACGCGTCACGCCCCTGGCGGCCCGACGCGAAACGCAGCGGCGCGCTGCCGTGGCGGCGCTGGCCCTCATCACCGTCGTCGGCGGCCTGGGTCTCGCGGTCTACGCCTTCGGTGGCGCAGCTGGCGACGATGCCATCGGATCGATCAATGCCGGCCAGGCTGCACTCGACGATGCTCGCGAGAAGATCGACACCGTGTTTGGGCCCGGAATCGACCTCGTCGACGACGACCCGCGCAAGGCACTGGAGCTGCTGACCGGCGCGTACCAGGACCTGACCGACGCTGAAGCAGCGAACGTGAGCGCCCGCGTCGTCGATCCGCTGCGTGCCGAGGTCGTCGCCGGCCTCGACCGGTTGTACGGCGTCGTCGAGGTCGAATCGACCGACCTCTTCACCTTCGTGCCGGGTGAGGGCGTGGAACCGTACGTGCTGGGCGCGATGGTCCGCGGCCCGGACGACATGCCGTACGTCCTCGATGTCGCGTCCAACACCGTGTTCCGGGTGGATCTCAAGCGCAAGAAGGCCAACGCGATCATCCGGACGGGGCGCGAACTGGGCGACGCGACCGTCGACGACCTGCACTTCCTGTCGGCCGGCGGGCGTGACCTGCTCGTGCTGGACGCGAAGAACCAACTGTGGCGCTGGCGTCCGTCCGACGACGCCGGCAAGGGGACGCTCACCCGCGTCAACGTGAACGGCGCATCCCAGTGGGGCGACGACGTGCGCGCCATCGGAACGTACCTTCGGGACGAGTCGCGCGGCCTCTACAACCTGTACGTCATCGATCCGTCCGAGCAGCAGATCCAGGCCTACTTCCCCGCATCCGACGGCGGCGGGTTCCCGAATGAGGCGACGGGCTGGCTGTCCACGGCCCGGGCAGTGGACACGATGACCTCGATGTACATCGATGGGGACATCTTCGTGACCGAGGACGGCGTGCTCGAGCGCTTCGCATCCGGCGCGAGCGACGGCTGGGACTGGTCGCCGCCGGATGACGCACTCATCCGGCCCGATCTGTCGGTCTCGCTGGTCGCCGGTGCCGGCGACCGTCGCGCTGGAACGGTCTACGCCTTCGATCGCAAGAACACGCGGATCCTGGCATTCAAGAAGGGCTCGGGCGACTTCGTCGCCCAGTACCGCCTCGCGGTCGGCGATGACGCCTGGGACGGCCTGCTTGCGATGTATGCGATCGCCGGCCTCGATGGCGCCCCGGACACGCTCATCTGGGCATCGGAGACAGGCATCCACCAGGTCCTGCTGGGCACGCCGGAGGACCCGAACGCCAGCCCGGGTGCGTCGTCGGACCCCTCAGGGTCGCCGGCGGCCAGCGCGTCCCCCGACAGCTGACCGGGGACGGGCCGCCATGATCCCGCTGCGCGACGCGAACCCGACGCGCCGGACCCCGTTCGTCACGCTCGCGATCCTGGCAGCCTGCCTGATCGCCTTCGCCTGGGAGCTCGGCCGGCTCGCGGCCGACGGCATGGCCGGGCTGGATGCGTTCGTCGTCGAGTGGGGCGTGGTCCCGGCCGACCTGCTCGCCGCCTGGGACTCCGGCGTTCGTCTCGTGGACGAGGCCGCGACGCTCGTGACCAGCCAGTTCCTCCACGGCGGCTGGCTGCATCTGCTGGGCAACATGCTCTACCTGTGGATCTTCGGCAACAACATCGAGGATCGCCTGGGGCGGCTGGGGTTCCTCGTGTTCTACCTGGTGGGCGGCATCGCGGCGGGCCTGACCCAGGTCGCCATCGACCCGAGCTCGGAGGTCCCGATGATCGGCGCCTCCGGCGCCATCGCCGCCACGCTCGGCGCCTACCTCGTCCTGTACCCGCGAGCACGGATCACGTCGCTCGTCTTCCTCGGCTTCTTCTACCAGCTCATCGATGTGCCGGCGATCATCGTCCTGGCGTTCTGGATCGTCCTCCAGCTCATCGACGGTGTCGCGTCACTCGGGGTCAGTGGCGTCAACGGCGGGGTGGCCGTGTTCGCGCATATCGGCGGCTTCGCGTTCGGGGTGCTCGTGGCGATCCTCGTGCGTGGCTGGAGCGGACGCGCCGGGTCCGACCGGCGGGGCGGGCCGACCGTCCCGGCCAGCGTGGGATAATCCTTCGATGGACGACGACGAGCTGATCGAGATGGTCGTCGAGAGCGTCCGCGTCCACATGCTCTCCAGCCGCCACGTGGTCATCCTCAAGGAAAGCGGCCGCGACCGGTACCTGCCCATCTGGATCGGGCCGTGGGAAGCCAGCGCCATCGCCATGCGGTTGCAGGGCCTGACCCCCGAGCGGCCCCTCACGCACGATCTCTTCGCGAGCACGCTGGACGCTGTCGGCGGGCAGGTCGAACGGGTGGTCATCTCGGAGCTGGCCGATGAGACGTTCCACGCCCGGCTGGTCGTCGAGCGCGACGGTGAGCGCCACGAGATCGATGCGCGCCCGTCCGATGCCCTCGCCCTGGCCGTCCGCGTCGGCGCCCGCATCTTCGCGTCGCCGGCCGTCCTGGAGCAGGCTGCCCTGGGCGCCGATGGGGGCCTCGGCGATGACGACGGGGAGGGCTCCGCGGGCAGTGTCCTGGAGCAGACCGGCGAGCGGATCGTCCATCCCCGGCTGGACGTCTTCCGCCAGTTCGTGAATTCGCTCGATGCCGAGGCCGAGGGCGGCTCGGAGGGCCGGTCGAGCTGACCAGACCCAGGCGGGACGGCCTCAGCCGGGCGGCGGATCCAGGTCCGGGCGTCCGCGACGCAGGGCACGGCTCCGGTTCACCCACATCGACAGGCGCAGGCGCCAGAAGTCGCGCACCGCACGCAGGATGACCTCGGGCCGCGCGCCGGTCGGC
>JBKJHI010000223.1:0-2591 GCA_046599085.1 Candidatus Limnocylindrales bacterium | reverse complement strand
ATCGGACAGGCCAAGCAGGACGGCCAGCACCACGACGACGGCCGCCACGGCCTGGGCCGGCTGGAGCGTGCCCGGCAGCAGCAGCGCCACCGCGAACGCTGCCGGCAGCGGACTGATCGATTGCGCCGTGACCGTCGCCGCCGCCGACCCGTGGTCGTACAGGTCCCAGATCGCCAGCGAGGTCATGACGAGCAGGCCGACCGAGGCGAGGTGGATGACCACGATCTCGGCGGACCACGTCCACTCGACGAACGGCGCCGCCGGCACGACGAGCAGGGCGTTCAGGAAGAACAGCGGCCCGATCAGCTGGCGCGCGGGAAACCGCAGGGTGAGCCCCTTGCTCAGCTCCCCGCCGATGGCGTTGGCGACCGCCGACAGCAGTCCGAACAGGACGGCGGTCATGCGGCGAGGATCAACGCGACGCCGGCTGTGACGATGCCCGCAGCCACGACCGCGCGAGCAGGAGGCGCGGATCGCCGTCGGATGGATTCCACGACGAGGACCACCAACGGCGTCGTGGCCACCAGGGTCTGGACCACGAGCGGGCTGCCGGCCTGCGCGCCGACGATGACGAACACGAAGTACAGCGTGACCACGACTGACCGTCCGAGCAGCCGCGGGATGTCGCCGCGCGGGACGTCCCGCGGCGGGAACAGCGCGATGCTGATGACAGCGGCGAGGGCGGTGCGCACGACGTACGTCTCGACGAGGCCGGCCCCCTCGTCCCCGATCAGTCGGCTCACGACCGTCAGCAGCCCCGTCCCGGTCGCCGCGCCGACGATCCGCCACGTCCGGCCCCATCGATCAAGACCCGCGAACGCGTTCGACAGCGCCAGCAGCACGCCGGCGACCACGACCACGGCCGCCACGACCTGGAGTGGCGACACGGCGCCCGGCAGCACGATCGACAGCGCGATCGCCGCCGGGATCGGGCTCATCGCCGTGGCGGTGGTCGTCGCCGAGGCCGCGCCGTGGTCGAGCAGATCCCAGACGCAGATCGCGGTGACGACCATCAGCCCGACCGACACCAGGTGCAGCGCGACGATCGCAGGACTCCAGGCCCAGGTGACGAATGGCGCGAACGGCAGGAGCACCAGGCAGTTGCCGATATACAGCACGCCGATCAGCTGCCGCGCCGGGGCGCGCAGCGTCAACTCCTTGCTGATGAGGGCCTGCCCGGCGTTCGCGACAGCGGCCAGCGACCCGAACAGGACCGCGATCACGAGTCCTCCGACTGAGCCTCGACCGCGGACATTCGGTACCGGGAACGGTACGCGGAGGGCGCGCCGTGGTATCGTTGCGCGGTCGGACTGCAAACGGTACCGGTATCGTCAAGCACCCACACGGCGCGACTAGCGGGGAGGCCCGAGCGGTGGTCGAGACCAAGATCGAGTTCACGGAGTTGCTCGGCCGGCGTGTGCGCATGGGCCCGTGGGAAGACCAGAAGATCTCGACATACCGGAAGATCATCGATGCCGTCGACGGCGGCCGCTGGGACGAGGCCGCCAAGCTCGGCAGCTACTTCATCGATGAGGCGAACGTCTGCTTCACGCTGTACCGCCAGTGGATCGGCGACCTCAACGGGTTCCTGCGCGAGAAGGGCGTCGACGAAGCCGTCATCCAGGCTCGCAACGAGCAGGCGATCGCGGTGGCCGCGCTCCCCGATGGCAGCCCCTGGCAGCCGCGCAAGCACTGGGACCGCTTCCTGTCCGAGGTCCAGGACTTCACCGCCGCGACCTATCGCGAGCAGGCCGAGGACGCCAAGACGAAGCTCGAGGTCATGAAGGAGACGTGGCGCCAGTGCCACGACCGCGACGTCGATCACACGTACGCGCTGATGTCCCTCATCAAGGAGCAGCTTGGCGAGGACGCCATCCGCGACATGTACGACCGCGTGCTGCTGCCGCTGTTCGTGTGGCGCTATGAGAAGTTCGATGTCGACAAGTATCCGTGGGACGAGTCGCTCGAGATCCTGATGCTCGTGGCCTTCGAGGCCATGCGCGGCCATCTCGTCGGCCCGGATCGGACCGGCGACATGGAGCTCATCGAGCTCGTGGACCGCTACGTTCTGCGCTTCGACCCGTGCGGCTCCGGCGGGCGGACGCTGCGCGGGGACAGCATCGAGGGCACGCCGCCGCGGATGCAGCCGCCCTACGACTGGAAAGTGACCGAAGAGCCGCACACCTGGAACCACAACACCCCGGGCGTCTGCCTGTACTGCACCCACTGCATCATCCTCATGGAGGAGATGCCGATGGACCGCTTCGGGTATCCCGTCCGAGTCATCGATCCGCCCGTCTACGACGCCGCGAACACCGCCGTCGGCACCGCCCAGAAGTGCCAGTGGCAGATGTTCAAGGACCCGACCCAGGTGCCCGCCGAGTACTACGAGCGAGTGGGGCGGACCAAGCCCGCCTCGTTCGGATCCAAGGCGCATGGCGCTCGAGATCTGCCCATGATCAGCGCGGGGCTGCCCGGAGCGGGCTGACCTCACCCGACCGTTCCTTCGCCTCCCATCCCGGGCGTCGCTCAGCTCCTCCGAGCGGCGCCCGGGAGCCCCACCCGAGGATCAAGGCCGATCCCGTTCAGAT
>JBKJHI010000148.1:0-13198 GCA_046599085.1 Candidatus Limnocylindrales bacterium | reverse complement strand
CGGGCGTGACCTGGACCTCCTGGCCCTTGGACATCGCCTCGGCGATCTCCTCGACCGTCGGTTCGCGTCCGAGCTCCTGGAGCAGGCCACGCGAGACCCGGATGAGCCGGTTGATGGTCTCGACCATGTGTACCGGGATGCGGATCGTTCGCGCCTGGTCCGCGATGGCCCGGGTGATGGCCTGGCGGATCCACCACGTGGCGTACGTGGAGAACTTAAAGCCCTTCTCGTAGTCGAACTTCTCGACCGCCCGGATGAGCCCGATGTTGCCCTCCTGGATGAGGTCCAGGAACGACATGCCACGGCCGATGTACTTCTTGGCGATCGACACGACGAGGCGCAGGTTGGCCGAGGTCAACTGCTCGCGCGCGTCACGCCCGATCTCGACGATCGTGCCTTTGCGGTCGCGGAGCTTGGTCGAGAGCGGGACCTCGGGATCGAAGCCCATGCGCTTGAGCAGGTCCGCGTCGTTCGATGCCTCGATCCAGCGCTCGAGCGCGGGATAGGCCACTTCCTCGCGGGCCCAGTCGTAGATGGCTCGCAGGCCGATGTTGTCGCGCGAGTCGAGGTCGCCGTTGTGGACGGCCAGGAACGACCAGTCGAGCACGATGATGAACGCATCGACCGAGAGTGATTCGTTGTAGGCCGCGACGAGCTTCTTGGCCTCCTTGAGCAGTTCCTTGGTGCCGTCGGACTGTGCGTCGCGGCCAGCCTTCACGAGGTGGAAGTCGGGCGACGGGACGAGCAACTCCCCGGCGCCGTCGGCCGAGATCGCGCGGCGCACGAAGTCATGGGCCTCGTCGCCAAACGGCAGGCGGTGCTGGGGCTTCTGGGTGCGCGTCTTGCGCTCCGTGTCGTGGAGGGTCCACTCGTGGAGCGAGACCAGGCCCTTCCACGGCTCCTCGACCAACTGTTCACCGAGCTCGATGGCCTTTGCCAGGACGACCTCTTCCTCGGCGGTCAGCAGGGCGACCTTGCCGATCTCCTTGAGGTACATCCGGACCGGGTCGTCGATGCCGATCATGTCGGCACTGATCGCCTCGAGGTCCTCCGGCGTGGGCTCCTCGACTTCCTTGGGATCGAGCTTGGCCGGCCCATCGGTCGGGAGCTTGGCGGTGGGATCGGTCGCGCCGTCCTCGAGGATCACCTCGACATCGGTCCCGTCCGCGCCGGGCGCGACGTCCTCGTCGTCATCGTCGTCGTCATCGACGACGGCGGTCTGCCCACGTGTCGGGCGCATGCCGGCGAGCTTGGCCTCTTCCATGTCGGCCTTGCCGCGTCGCGGGCGCGACAGGACGGCTTCGACGAGTTGCTTGTCAAGCGGATCGACGGGCATCGGTTCCTCCAGGTACCAGGGTCAGGGACAGTGGGTCAGCGTCGTCCGGCCACGATCGGCCGGGCGAATAATCGGGTGTCTTCACGGCGTCGATCGAGTGATCGACGGGCGTCGTTGATCTGCCGTCGCTCGAGCGTCAGGCGCTCGATGGCAGGGTGGTCGGCGTCGCGCTCCGCTTCCGCGGTCGCGGCTTCGTTGTAGTCGCTGCGCTCACGCAGCTGGTCGTCCTCCAGCTCGAGCAGGAGACGGGTGACCTCGTAGGCCAGCTGGCGGTCATCGAGCGAGCGCGGATCCGGCCCCGACCGGGCGTACAGGGCACGGGCGAGCGAGGCGGTCTCGTCGTCGAGCCCGGCCAGCAGCGCCACCGCATCGAACGGCGGATGCACGCCCTGGTCGTCGGACGCGCGCTGCAGGACGATCGCCCGATACAGCTCGCGCGCGAGCGTGCTCGGCAACTGGTCCGGGCCGAGCTCATCGGCGACACGCAGTTGGTGGTCCGGGAGAAGCAGCAGCAGTCGCAGGAGCTCGGACTCGACCGGCGTCACGGCGCGCAGGATGTCGGCGATCGGCAGGGCATCCGGCGAGTGGAGCACGGCATCCGCGGTGATCCGCGTGGCCGCCTCTCCCCCAGCCTGGCGATGTGGGCCACCCTGAGCACCACCGGTGTTGCCGCCCACGCCGCCGGCAGTCGCGATCCGGCGGTCCAGCACCTGGCGCAGGACGCGTTCCTCGACGCCGGACACGGTGCGCACCTGCTGGAGCGCCTCGTCGCGGCGAAGCGGATCTGCGATGTCGCTGAGGGCTGGCATCACGGCCTCCACGAAGCCGATGCGGCCGGTGCTCTGCTTGAGATCGAAGCGGCGGGCGTGATGCTCGATGAGGTATTCGACGAGCGGCTTGGCGGTCGCCACGACACGCTCCCAGTCGGCCGGCGACTCGCGCACGACCTCGTCCGGGTCCTTGCCGTCGGGTAGCCGGACGACCCGCACGTCCTCCAGCTTGACCCCCGATTCGTCGCCCTGCAGCTGGCCGATGAGGCTGGCCAGCGCCTGGACACCGAGCGTGCCCGCCTTCTCGCCGGCGGCGTCGACGTCGTAGGCCAGCGCGATGCGGTTGGCGTAGCGGGTCAGTAGGCCGATCTGATTCGGGGTCAACGCCGTCCCGAGGCTGGCGACGACGTTCTCGAAGCCGGCCTGGTGGGCCATCAGCGCATCCGTGTAGCCCTCGACGATGATCGCCTGGCCGGATTTGCGGATGGGGCCCTTGGCGCGATCGATGAGATACAGCGTCCGACTCTTGTCGAACAGCGGCGTCGCCGGTGAGTTGAGGTACTTGGGCCCATCGCCTTCCAGCAGGCGGCCACCGAGCCCGACGGCGTGGCCGTTCTGGTCTCGGATCGGGAAGATGACGCGGGACCGAAACTTGTCGATGACGCCGCGGCCGCGCTGACTCGGACTGGCAAGGCCCACCTCGACCAGTTCCTCGCCGCGGATGTCGCGCTTCGCCTGGAGCTGACGCGCCATCTGGTCCCAGCCGCCGGGCGCCCAGCCAAGCTGGTAGGTGGAGATGGTCGCGTCCGTGAAGCCGCGGTCCTTGAGGTAGGCCAGGGCGGCCTCGCCGGTCTTCGACCCGGTCAGGACCGCGTGGTAGAAGGCGATGGCCGTGTCGAGGACCTGGCGCAGACGCGCGCGGCGGGCATCCTCGCGCTTGGTGCGCTCATCGATCTCGACGCCGGCGCGCGCGGCGAGGGTGCGCAGGGCCTCCGGGAACGTCGCGCTGTCGCGCTGCATGACGAAGCTGAAGATGTCGCCACCCAGGCCGCAGCCGAAGCAGTGCCAGCTCTCGCGGGCGGGCGTGACGACGAATGAGGGTGTCTTCTCGCCATGGAAGGGACACAGGCCCTTGTAGGTGGTGCCCGCCTTCTTGAGGCTGACCGTCTCGCCGACCACGTCGACGACGGCCAGTTTGCTCTTCACTTCGGCAGTGACGCCGACCGACAAACCGCTGCTCCTTCGCGCCGCCCTGACCAGGGGCCTGCGCCGATCCACTCGTTCTTCGCCGCCCGCACGGTTCCGAACATGACTGTGGGCCTGTCAAGTCTTGACAAGCCCGGTAGAGGAGGAATCTAGCCCGAAAAGCCCGATTTGTCAACCCTTTTGTCAATACCCCACTGGGGTATCGGGGCACGCGCCGGTGAGCTTGTCATTGCAGATTGTCATCCGGTCGTCACCCTCTGTGTCAGGGCGCTAAGTCAGGCGCTCGAGCGGATCGTATGCGTAGGTGACCGTGCCGTTACTGGCGTCCCCGGTGATGGTGCTCGCCTCGGTCAGGATCTGGCCGGCGCGGTTGTGGGTCCAGATGTAGACGCGCGGTCGGTCCCGGCGGTCGTGGCGGAGGTGTCGGTGTCCTTGCCGGCCAGGCGCCCGGTCGAGTCGTCGGGCCGTGGGCTGTTATTTGCAGAACTCCGTCGGCTCCAGCTGTGGCTCCGGAATCTCCTGCGGAAGTGCGGTTGTTTCCGCCTCAAACCCATCGAGAGAAAGTGTCACCTGGGTCCCACCGTCGCGCTCGACGCGAACCGAGTCCACGAATGCACAAGAGCGGTCGAGTAGGTCGACAGACGCGGGGCCAGGAGCGTTTCCGATGCCGAGCAGCCCGGCTGACCTGGCTGGCACTTCGAAGACAAGACGTTGGCCGGCGTCGACATAGCTGACGTAATGGGGCTCGTTCGTATCGTTCGTCACTACGATGGCCCACCCCGGCGCACAACCCAGTAGGGCAAACGAGATCGATGCGCGGAGCAGCACCTGCCTCACGGGCAGTAATTCCAAGAACTGTCCAGAGGTCCGTAGTAGCACCATGGCTGGTTGTCCCCGTACTTGGACCCGAGCCGGTCGTTTCCCCACATTTTGATATGGCCTTCCCACAAATAGCCGATCGCTTCGTACCTGTTGGAGGGCCCTGATCCGTTCAAGAGTTGCTCCCAGAAGTACCCGACGCCGAGCGTTGCGCCCCGGACCTCGCCTTGGAGCACTTGGATGTATTCGTGCGCCGTGATTGGATCCGAGTCCAGCAGGGATGCGCTGCGGACGAACACCTTCCCACCGACCGTTGTCGCCGCGGCGTTTCCCCAGGGAAACTTATCGTTGCCTGCGTAGTACTTCACACCGGCTATCTTCCCGATGTAGCGACCGTCACAGCAGGCGAGGGCGGCATTCGCAACGACTTCGAGTTCAGCCCGACCTTCCGCGTACAACCAGGAGGTCCATCCAGATGGCCGTCGTTCCCTCTTGGTTTCGCGATCGGTGACCTGTAGGAGGCGACCTAGGGTGACAGTGCGCCAGTCCAGCCCGAGCTTGGCGGCGGCGATCTTGTAGGACTCTGGTGGGTTCAGCGTCGTCGCCCGGCCCCAGTCACACTTGTTCCTGCGCCGATGCTTCGGATCAAGATTCGGGATCCAAATGCACCATCCAGCTTGAATTTGGTCTGGATCGTTGATGCGCCGGCGGTTCGCGTTGAAGATCCAGCGCCAGTCCGACGTTCCTCGGAGATACTCGGCGGCCAGGGCCCCGAGCGTGTCTCCTCCACGGACCGTGTACCAGAAGCGTCCGTCCGGATCCCAGCGCCCGATCGGCTCCCCGGCGCCGTACGCATACAGGTGTCTTGACGGTGGATCGGTCGGGGTCCCGAGGAGGGTGTCCTCGCTGATGAAGCGACCGAGGCTCGGGGCATACCAGCGGGTGATGACCCAGTTCAAGCTGGTCGTGGCATCGAACCAGGCGCCCTGGAAGCGGAACGGGGTATAGCCCGAGGGGACAGTGGCCCGAGGGGTGCCCCACGGGTCGTAACGCAGGGCCTGGCTGACCGTGCCGGTCGAGGCCGCCAGCCACGTGACGTCGTGATGGCCGTTGGTCCCGTAGACGCGCAGGTAGAGTCTCCACCAGAGTCAGTTCGGTTCAAGCCTCCCTCGGTCTTGCTCGTCCGGTTGGACGAGCGGTCATAGGTGTAGCTCGCCTGGGCGGCGCCGGCGAGGGTCGTGTTGGTGACCCGGCCCAGACCGTCGTACGTGAACACGAGCTCGCCGCTGCCGGCCGGGCGTCGCGCTCGCCACGAACGAACGCCAGCGTTTCGTCGGTGGTGCCGAACACCCCGGTCATGCTCCCGGCGAAGTCGCGCGGAAGGACACGTAGCTGGATGACGCCCGGGTTGGCCGGGTCGATCGAAAAGAGCAGCTGATCATCGGGTCGGGCGTCGAGGGCGCGCACGACCGGTTCGGGCAGCGTGAGCTGGTTCTTCTGACGCAGCCGAGCGTGCAGTACGACGCCATCTGTCAAGCAGGAAGGACCGAGATCGGCAGCTTGCCGGCAGCCGACGACCGCTCTGCAACTCAGAGATGCGGCGCGACGCCCTCCGCGAGGTGCTGCATGAGCTCGACCTGATCGGCGTGCTCCAGCGGCGGGAAGTACGAGCGGGCCACGTACTCGACGGGAACTCCAGCTCGCGACCGGATCTCGAGCAGCGCCTCGACGATCTCGTCCGGCGTCCCCGCGTACGTCGCGCGGCCTCGGACCAGGTCCGCGTCCGGGCGCACGAACGCTGGGGGTGGTGGTGGCGGCAGCGCGCGACTCGCCGAAGCCTCCATGTCGGAGTACTTCCACTGCATCGCCCAGAGCGGGTCGCGATAGCGGGCCAGCGCCTCGTCGCGCGACGGGCCCGGCAGCAGCACCGAGTAGTGGATGAAGCGAATGGTCGCCGGGTCCCGGCCGATCTGGCCGCACTCGTCGAGCACCCACGCGACCTGCTGTGCGAAGCCGTCGGCGGTGGCGTTCGAGAACAGACCGTCGGCAAGCCGCGCGGCGCGGCGGATAGCCGGCTCCGCGCTGCCACCGATGAGCACCGGGATCGGCGTCGACGGCCGCGGTCGCACGCCGACCATCGGCAGGTCGTAGACCGAGCCCTGGTGGCTGAACGGCTCGCCGCTCCACGCCTTCGGGAGTATCTGGAGGATCTCGTCCATGGCGACGCCACGCCGACGCGCATCGGCTCCGAGACCCGCGAACTCGATCTCCGACCACCCGAGTCCGAGCCCAAGCGCCAGCCGGCCGTGGCTCAGCAGCTGGACCGTAGCCGCGTCCTCCGCGAGGCGCAGCGGATGATGCATCGGCGCCAGCACAACGCCGGTCCCGATCTCGATGGCGGACGTAGCTTGCGCGATGGCGGCGCTGACGACGAGCAGTGACGGCATGTAGCCGTCATCGACAAAGTGGTGCTCGGTCGTCCAGACCGACGTGAAACCGAGGCGTTCCGCCTCGACCGCCAGGCTGATCGTGTCGTCGTAGGCCCGCGTCCAGTCGGTCTCGCCCGGTCGAAGCTGCGCGCTCAGGAGTCCGAAGCCGAGTCCCATACGCCGACGATACCAGTCGCGGCCGTCGTGGCGCGCGCAGCTCGAGGTAGCCCCTGTCCACAATGCGGCCGGTCTGGCAGACTGCGCGGCAATCCCGTCATGGAGGTCTCGATGACGCTCGATCCCAGACGCTTGGAGCGCATGGCCAAGAGCCGGTCCGTCACGCTTTCCGTCATCAGCCTGCTCGTCTTGAGCGCCCTTGTGCCCGGCACCGTCGGGGCAGCCGGCAAGGGTGGCAAGCCCGGCTATCCCGACCGCGTGACGTGGAGCGGCGAGACCTGGCAGATCAAGACCAGCCGGAGCCCCGTCGGGCCAGGTCCGAACTTGTTCGATGCCGGGAACGTCAGCGTGGACCCACAGGGTCGCCTGCATCTGCGCATCGCACGCAATGGCGCGGAGGCGTGGACGACCGCCGAGATCATTGGGCCCCGGACGTATGGCTACGGCACGTACACGTTCACGCTCGCGTCGAACGTCAGCGCCCTCGATCCGAACGTCGTCCTGGGCTTGTTCACCTGGAGCGACCGGGCGCGCTTCGCGCATCGCGAGATCGACATCGAAGTCGCCCGCTGGGGCAACGCGAGCGACGCCACGAACGCCCAGTACGTCGTCCAGCCGTACGACGGCGCTGGCCATCTAGCGAGATTCACCCAGCCCGCGATGGATCGCAGCGTGCACCAGTTCACGTGGCGCCAAGGTCGCATCGACTGGCAGAGCACGGACGGCGCCGGCGCCCAGATCGCGTCCTACTCGTACGCGGGGGCGGACGTACCGCCGAGCGGCGACGAACGCGTCCGTCTTAATCTGTGGCTGTTCCAGGGGGCCGCGCCGACCGATGGCCAGCCGGTCGAGGTCATCATCGAGTCCTTCGCGTTCACGCCCTGATCGCGAGCAAGCGCTCGGGGATGCGTCTCCGGCGTCAGTTCGTGTCGGCGTCCGCCCGTTCGAGCGCATCCAGGACGGCATCGAGCGCCTCGTAGCGTCGTCGGGCTCGATCGCCCTCGTCATCCATCACGTCGCGCGTGGTGGAGTCGCCGTAGCCCGCGGTCAGGCGCACGTTCCGGCGGCGAACCTCCCCGAGTTCGGCAGCCCTGGCGCGGAGCAGCGCCGACCGCAATGGCGCGATCAGGTCACGGGGCAGCGAGACATCGATGCGAACATCGGGGCTGTGGAGTGGATCGGCCATCGTCGCGATCGTATCGCCTCAGTTCCGCCTTCGTGCTCCACGGTGGGCCCACGTTCGCTACCCTACCGAGGATGCGATGCGTGGAGCCCGGGCGTTGACCTGTTCCACGTGCGGCACTGCCTATGTCGCGGGGCAGAAGTTCTGCGCGTCCTGCGGCACGCCGCTCTTGCGCAGCTGTTCGTCGTGCGGCACCGCGAGCCAGCCTGGTCAGCGTTTCTGCGCGGAGTGCGGCACCTCACTCGACGACAGCGCCCCGGCACCAGTCCAGCGCTCTGCGACCGGCAGGCCCGCGAACCGGACAGAACCCATCGCCGAGCGCCGGCTGGTCTCGATCCTGTTCTGCGACCTCGTCGGGTTCACGACCTTCTCCGAGGAACGTGACGCCGAGGACGTCCGGGAGACGCTGTCGCGCTATTTCGAGCTGGCGAGCGACGTCATCGGCCGGTACGGCGGCACGGTCGAGAAGTTCATCGGCGATGCAGTCATGGCCGTGTGGGGCGCTCCGACGGCCCGAGAGGACGACGCGGAACGCGCGGTCCGAGCCGCGATGGAGCTTGTGGACGCGGTCCGCGCCCTGGGCCCGTCGATCCAGGCGCGCGCCGGCGTCCTGACCGGCGAGGCCGCCGTCACCCTCGGAGCCACGAACCAGGGCATGGTCGCCGGTGATCTTGTGAATACGGCCTCCCGACTCCAGTCGGTGGCACCCGTCGGGACCGTGCTCGTCGGCGAATCGACGTTCCGAGCGGCGGCCCGCGCGATCGTCTTCGAGCCAGCCGGTGAGCAGGATCTCAAGGGCAAGGTCGCGCCCGTGGCGGCGTGGCGGGCGATCCGGGTCGTCGCCGAACGCGGTGGCCGCGGACGCACGGAGTCGCTGGAAGCCCCGTTCGTCGGCCGCGACCACGACCTGCGCCTGCTCAAGGAGCTGTACCACGGGACGGAGCGCGACCAGCGGCTCCGACTCGTCTCCATCGTCGGCACCGGAGGCATCGGCAAGAGCCGCCTCGCGTGGGAGTTCGAGAAGTACCTCGACGGGATCGTCGGCGACGTGTGGTGGCACCACGGGCGTTCCCCCGCCTACGGCGAGGGCATCACGTTCTGGGCCCTCGGCGAGATGGTCCGTGCCCGCGCACGTCTGGCCGAGACGGATGACGAAGCCACGACGCGCGCGGCGGTCAGTGCGATGCTCGATGAGCACATGCGCGACGACGTCGACCGCGGCTGGGTCGAGCGGGCGCTCCTCGAGCTCCTGGGCGTCCGGACCGACATCCCGTCGGATGAACTGTTCGGGGCGTGGCGGCGGTTCTTCGAGCGCCTCGCCGCTTCGGGCACGGTCGTGCTCGTGTTCCAGGACCTGCACTGGGCCGACACCGGCACGCTTGACTTCATCGACCACCTGCTCGAGTGGGCCCGCGGGTCGGCGATCTATGTCCTGACCTTGGCCCGCCCGGAGCTCATGGAACGGCGTCCCGATTGGGGCGCCGGGCAACGGAGCTTCACGAACATCCACCTGGACCCGCTGCCGGAAGCGGCCATGGGCGACCTGCTGACGGGTCTCGTACCTGGACTCCCGGATACGGCCCGGCAGGCGATCATCGCCCGAGCCGAGGGCGTGCCGCTGTACGCGGTCGAAACGATCCGGATGCTGGCCTCGTCCGGCCAGCTGGTCATCGACGACGACGGCGTCCTGCGCCCGACCGGTGACCTCGCAGAGCTCGCCGTTCCCGAGACGCTGACGGCGCTCATCGCGGCGCGCCTCGATTCGCTGGACGCCGAGGACCGTGCGCTGATCCTGGATGCGGCTGTGCTCGGCCAGAGTTTCACGCCAGCCGGTGTCGCGGCGATCTCAGGCGGAGACACCGCCACCATCGAACCGCGCCTGCGGTCGCTGGTCCGTCGGGAGGTCCTCGCCCACGTCGCCGACCCGCGCAGCCCGGAACGCGGCCAGTTCGGGTTCGTCCAGGGGCTCATCCGCGAGGTGGCGTACAACACGCTCGCGAAGAAGGATCGCAAGGTCCGGCATCTCGCCGCGGCCCGCTGGTTCGAATCCCTCGGCGAGGAGGAGCTCGCGGGTGCCCTCGCGGGGCACTACCTCGCGGCCCGGGCCAACGCCACGGACGGCGCGGAGGCCGACGCGCTTGCGGTCCAGGCAAGGATCGCTCTCCGCGCCGCCGCCGAGCGCGCCGCGACCCTGGGTGCGCATCAACAGGCGGTCACGTTCTACGAGCAGGCCCTGTCCGTGACGTCGGACTCGCGCGAAGAAGCAACGCTCTCGCAACGCGCCGGAGAGTCGGCCGCTGTGTGGGGCGACTACGACCGAGCCGAGGCCCACTATCTGCGAGCGATCGACCGGTACCGGCAACTCGACGATCGATCGGCCGCGGCTGGCGTCGTGGGCCTGCTCGGGACGTTGCTCCTCTCCGGACGACGCACGGAACGAGCGATCGCGACGCTCGAGGCGGCCATGCACGAGTACGAGGACCTCGGCGACGACCCGGGCTTCCTGTCGATCCTGAGCCAGTTCGCTCGCGGTCGATTCCTGATCAGCGACAACGCGGCTGCGGTCGCGCTGGCTGACCGAGTGCTGCCTGCCGCCGAGCGGCAGGACCTCCTGTTCATCGTGGCGGACACGCTGGTGACCAAGGGCTCGGCGCTGGCCACGCTCGGGCGACGCCGTGAGGGGCTCGGCGTGCTCGGCACGGGTGCCCGGATCGGCGAGAGCGAGGGGTTCACGAACGTCCTGCTCCGGGCCCGCAACAACGAACTGTCGGTCACGACGGAGATCGCGCCGAACTCGGCGCTCGAGGCGGCCAAGGCGGGCACCAACCTGGCCCGTCGCCTCGGCCAGCGCCAGTGGATCCTGGGGTTCGTCGGGAACCTCGGGTTCGTCGCCCTGCGAACGGGCGCCTGGGACGACGGGGTCGCCGAGCTCGTGGGTACCCTCGCAGACGCCGACGACGCGCTCGACCGCATGCTCTTGATCAACAACCTGATCAACCTGCTAGCCGTCCGAGACGAGCCCTACGCCGAGGAGCTGACCGAGCTCCGGGCGACCGTCGAGGCGAGCGGCGATCCGCAGGCACGAGTGTACCTCCAGGAGTCCCTCGGCTGGATCGCCATGTGCGACGGACGCCTCTCCGACGCGCGCTTGGTGTGGTCTGAGATGGCCGATGCCGATCCGGCCATCAACGGCGCGACCTACGGCTGGACCGCCCGTCTCGGGCTCTGGCTGGGCGACATCGAGGGTGCCGAGCAGGATCTGCGCACGTATTACGACACGATGGCGCACGGCGGTGCTGTGGACGTGACGCGCGACATCCTGGCAGCGGGGATCGCCGCGGCCAGGGGTGACGTCGCGGGGGCCACCGCGACATACCGGACGGCGCCACGGCGCCTGCGCGAGCTCGGTCTGCCGGTAGACGAAGCGTTGATGGCCATCGACATGCTGCACGTCCTCGGGCCGACGGCGCCCGGCGTCGGGGAAGCGGTCACCACGGCTCGTGCGACCCTGACGGGTCTGCGTGCAACGCCCCTCCTTGCGCTCCTGGACGCGGCCGACGACACCGGCGGCCAGCGCGCGAACGGCAAGCCTGGCGCGACTCGCGCCCTCGATCAGGACGTGAGCGCCGGCTCCCTGCCGTAGGCTCGAACGGCCGTCGCGATCTCCGCGGCCCATGCCTCCACTTCTTCCCGTGGCCGGTCATCGCGGTCCTTGACGCCCAAGGCGGTCACGACGGCCCGCTCGCCGAAGCCCATCGTCGACCGGTCGATCCGACCCGGAAACACACGATGTTCGCGTGCGCCCGTGGCCAGGCGCATGGTCTCGGCGTCGGCGGGACCGTTGGCGGGCTTGGGCGGATCCCCGACCGGGCCGCTGGAGAAGATCCAGACGGGGCGTGCCGCAAGGCCTCGACCGAGCTGGTCCACGAAGTGACGAGCAGCCTGCAGCCAATGCCCGGCATAGACGCCACTGCCCAGCACGACGGCATCGAAGCCATCGAGCGAGGTCACGTCGCCAGGCGCCGAGACGACGACGTCGAGTCCGTCGCGCGCGATGCGACCACCGATCCATTCAGCCATCTCGGTCGTTCCACCATGTTTTGACGCAGCCGTCACGAGCACACGCATTGCGGACCTCCACGGCGCAGCGACGTGCGCCCATGTCAGATGCTGACGCGCGCCGGGGAGCATCGGCAGGGCCACATGGGTCGATTCCGGGGGCCACTCGGACGCCGCGGCCACGATCGCCGGGGCGAGTCCGTTCAGGGAGCGGCGTCGAGCCCGGCCTCAGCGGTCGGCAACTCGCCGGCGCGGAACGTGGCCATCAGCTCGCGGTAGCCGGGCAGGCCGCGCTCGTACCCGATGGCCCAGAACCCGGCCCCGGCGAGGCCGCGCGCGTCCGCGAGGGCGAGCTTGGGCGTGAGCGACCGGGGCGAATCGTAGTAGACCGCGTTCCAGCCGGCATCCGGGTCGGCGGGATCGGTCGGGACGCTGTAGAACTCGACGCTCTGGATCGGCTCGAAGAGGGGCTCGAACGCCGGGTCCTGAAAGACGCGCAGGTTGCGCCGGGGCACCCAGTCGTCGCCGCGGCCGGTCGCCGGTGAGCCGACACCGGGGCCGATCACCGGCCAGGTCAGGCCGTAGAGCGGTAGGCCCAGGATCGTGCGATCGACCGGGACGCCGAGCTCCGCGTAGCGATCGAGTGACCAGGAGAGGTCGCGCGACTCCCCATCGAGACGGTCGATCGGCGAGGTCGCGCCGGCGTCCGAGCCCTCCCAGTGGTAGTCGTAACCCATCAGGAAGATGCGGTCGGCCCCGGCCACGGACGCGGCCAGGGCCATGGCTGCACCTCGGTCGTTGGCCTGGGTCGCCACGGAGACCTGGGCGTCCGGGTTTCGCTCCACGAGCGCGGATCGCAGGTCGGCGACGAACGCCCCGTAGCCCGGGATGTGCTCGACGGGCAGGCCTTCCACGTCGACATTGACGCCATCGAGGCCGAGGGAATCGACCAGGTCGACGAGGACCTCGATCCAGCGCGCCTGCGCGTCCGGGTCGCCGTAGAACTGGCGGTTCTTCGTGGCACCGAACGCGGTGTAGACGAGCTCCACGCGTGTGCCGCGCTCGTGCGCCTCGCGGATGAGCCGCTCCCCCATGGCACCGCGGATCAGGCGGGCACCGTTCTGGCCGTCATCGAGCTCACCGCGACGGGTGTGCGTGACCGAGAACAACGCGAGGGTCGTCAGCTCGACCGTGGCGAGGTGGTCGGCGATGGTGTCGT
>JBKJHI010000185.1:0-25782 GCA_046599085.1 Candidatus Limnocylindrales bacterium | reverse complement strand
AGATCGACTTCCATTCGGTGTACGTGTCGAGGGCCACGTTCCCGGCCTCCCGGTGGCCGTTGCCGGTCTCCTTCCAGCCACCGAACGGCAGGTGCGTCTCCGCGCCCGTGGTGCCCGCATTGACGTACACGATGCCGGTCTCGAAGTCGCGCATCGCCCGGAAGGCCGTGTTCACGTCCCGGGTGAAGATGCTCGAGGACAGCCCGTAGCGGGTCTGATTGAGGGCCAGCATGGCCTCACCGTACCCATCGACCGGGATGACGCTGAGGACCGGCCCGAAGATCTCCTCCTGGCCGATCCGATCCATGGCGCCGACACCGCTGAAGATGGTCGGTTGGAAGAAATGCCCGTTGGCCAGAGCGCCGTCCGTGGCTCGGGCGCCGCCGAGGATGAGCTCGCCCTCGCCGCGCCCGATGTCGACATACCTCGCGACCTTGTCAGCGGCACCGGCATTGATGAGGGGGCCGACGTCCGTCGTTGCCAGGAGGCCGTTGCCGAGCGTCAGGGCGCGCGCCCGTGTCTCCAGCCGCTCCAGCAACGGATCCAGCACGGCTCGATCGACGATGACGCGCGATGCAGCGGTGCAGCGCTGACCGGTCGTCCCGAATGCGCTCCACAGGATCCCGTCCGTCGCGAGATCCAGGTCCGCATCGTCGAGGACCACGACGCCGTTCTTGCCGCCAAGCTCCAGGCTGAGGCGCTTGAGCCGGGCGCCGGCCTTCACGGCGATCGACTTGCCGGTGATCGAACTGCCCGTGAACGAGATGACGCCGACGTCGGGCGAATCGACGATCGCGTCGCCGACCTCCGCGCCGCCGCCGGTCACCAGGTTGACCACCCCGGCCGGGAACCCGGCCTCGGCCATCAGCTCGACCAGGAGGGTCGCGCAGTGCGGGGTATCGCTGGAGGGCTTGAGGACCACGGTGTTGCCGGTGACCAGGGCCGGCATCATCTTCCAGCACGGGATGGCCATCGGGAAGTTCCACGGCGTGATGATCCCGGCCACGCCGATCGGCTGGCGGATCGACATCGCCCACTTGTCGGGCAGCTCGCTCGGGACGGTGTCGCCGAACATGCGGCGGCCCTCGCCGGCCATCAGGTACGCGATGTCGATGCCCTCCTGGACATCGCCGCGGGCCTCCGCGATGACCTTGCCCATCTCGCGGGTCATCGCCCGCGCAAGCCGTTCCTTGTGCTCACCCATCAGCTGGGCGAACGCGTACAGGATCTCGCCGCGCTTCGGAGCCGGGGTGCGACGCCACATGGGGCCGGCAGTCTCGGCCGCTTTGATGGCCATGGCGACGTCGGCAGCGGTGCCCTGCTGGAAGTGCCCGACGATGTCCCGCGTGTCGGCTGGGTTGCGGCTCTCGAACGTCGCGGCGCTCGCGGAGTCGCACCACTCGCCGGCGATGAAGTGGCGGAATGTCGGGACGTCGGTGGAGGTGGCCGCTTGAGACGGCGAGGAGGTCTCGGTCATGACGGCGAGTGTAGCGGCCGTCAGACGCGTTCGACCGCCATCGTGACGGAGCCGCCGCCGCCGAGGCACAGCGTGGCCAGGCCGTAGCGGCCCTCGCGCTGACGCAGCTCGTGCAGCAGCGTCGCGACGATCCGGGCGCCGCTGGCCCCGATCGGATGCCCAAGTGCGATCGCCCCGCCATTCACGTTGACCTTGTCCCAGTCGAACCCAAGCGCGCGACCATCGGCCAGTGTCTGGGCGGCGAACGCCTCGTTGATCTCGATGAGATCGAACGCCTCGATGGGCAGCTCGATCCGCTCGAGCAGGCGCTTGACGCCCTCGATCGGCGCGAGGAACAACCACTTGGGGGCGACCTCCGCCTGGGCATACCCGACGATCCGCGCGAGGGGCGTGAGGCCGAGCCGCTCGACGGCCCGTTCGCTCGCGACGACCGTGGCCGCGGCGCCATCCGTGATACCCGGGGCGTTGCCGGCGGTGACGGTGCCCACGGCCGCGTCGCCGCGATCCTCGCCATCAGGCAAGGCAAAGGCCGGCTTGAGTCGCGCCAGCGCTTCGATCGTGGAGTCGCGGCGCGGGCCCTCGTCCTCGGTGACGATCGACTCGCGGCCCTTGGCGTCGCGCACGGTCACCGGCGCCATCTCGGCATCGAAACGTCCGCTATCGATGGCGGCGATCGCCTTCTGGTGACTCGCCAGCGCGAACGCGTCCTGGTCCTCACGGCTCACCTGTTCGCTGATGGCGACGCGCTCGGCATGCGTGCCCATATGGCAGTCCTCGATCGAGCACCACAGGCCGTCGTGGACGGTCGAGTCGACGAGCTTCGCGTCGCCGAGCCGAAGACCGAAGCGGGCGCCGTGCAGGAGGAACGGGGCGGTATTCATCGATTCCATGCCACCCGCCAGGACGAGGTCGGCATCACCGGCACGGATCTCCGAGGCGGCCAGCATGATGGCCTTGAGCCCGGAGCCGCACACGCGATTGATGGTCGTGGCGCTCGTGCCATCCGGGAGGCCTGCCTTGAGCGCCGCCTGGCGGGCGGGCGACTGACCGCTGCCGGCTTGCAGGACCTGGCCCATCAGCACGTCATCGAGCTGGACCGTGGCGGGGTCGAGGCCGGCACGCTCCACGGCCGCGCGGATGGCCGTCGCGCCGAGTTCCGTGGCGGGCACCGCGCTGAGCGCTCCGCCGAACTTGCCGATCGGGGTGCGCGCGGCACTGACGATGAAGGTCTGACCGTTGGGCTGCTGCATCGACGGATTCTACGCCAGCGCCGGTGAGTCGCCGGTGAGCGGCCGCTGAGCGGCCGGTGAGCAGCCCGGCGACCTGGCCCGACGCGCACCGTGGCGGCCTCGTCCACGCGCCCCTCGCCCGGTTGAGTCGCCGGTGAGCCGCAGGTGAGTCGCCGGCGAGTGGCCGGTGAGCCACGCGCTGCATCGTGTCGTCACGATGGATGACCTGCGCTTCGGTAGCACGCTCCGCGCCATCCGCATCAGGAAGCGCCTACGTCAGGCCGACGTGGCGGCGCGCGCCGGCGTCTCGCGCTGGATCGTGATGCGGATCGAGGCCGGGCGCCTCGGGACGATGTCGCTCGCTACGTTGCGCGGCGTCGCCGCGGCGCTCGACGCGCGGGTGGATCCGCTCGTCCGCTGGCACGGTGGCGATCTGCCCCGCCTCCTTGGCACCCGCCATGCGGCCATGCACGAGGCCATGGCGCGCTGGTTCGCGTCACTCCCTGACTGGGTCGCCGAGCCGGAAGTGTCGTTCTCGATCTACGGCGAGCGCGGCGTCATCGATGTCCTGGCATGGCACCCCGTCCGCCGGATCCTCCTCGTCATCGAGCTGAAGACCGAGATCGTGGACATCAACGAGATGCTCGGCACGCTCGATCGCAAGCGCCGCCTGGCTGCCTCCATCGCCCGCGATCGAGGCTGGGTGCCGGCGAGCGTGGCGACGTGGCTGGTGGTCGCGGACAGTCGCACGAACCGCCGGCACGTCGCGGCCCACGCGGCCGTGCTGCGAGCCAAGCTCCCGACCGACGGCCGCGGGATGCGGGCTTGGCTCCGCGATCCGCTCGGATCGGTTGCATCGCTGAGCTTCCTGCCATCAGTGCGTGGGGCGCACCTTGGGAGCGATACGGCGCCGGTCCGGCGGGTCCGCCCACCGAGGTCGCGCACCCCCGAGCGTGGCTGAACGCGGCCGGCGTCCCGCGAAGTGGCGAGTGGGGCGCCGCGGGCGGCGGGTCGGGCCGAAGGTGGCGCGGGGCGCACATGTGGCAGGAAGCGGGCGGCGGGTCGGGCCGAAGGTGGCGTTGGGCGCACATGTGGCAGGAAACGGGCGGCGGTTCGGGCCGAAGGTGGCGCGGGGCGCCGCGGACCCCGATCAGTCTGCCCGGTCGCTCCCCGCGCGACGCAGCACTTCGCCGGCCACGATCTCGCGGTGGATCTGGTTCGTGCCCTCGTAGATCTGGGCGCCCTTGGCGTCGCGCATCAGGCGCTCGATGCCAGTCTCCCGCGAGTAGCCGCTTGCCCCGAAGAGCTGGACGGCATCGGTCGTCACGCGCATGGCCGCGTCCGACGCGGTCCACTTGGCCAGGGACGACACCTCAGCCAGGGCCTCCCCGCGATCCCGGGCCGAGGCAGCGGCGTGGGTCAACGCCCGGGCTGCCGCGACATCACGCGCCATCTCGGCCAGCATGAAACGCAGACCTTGCTGCGAGGACAGCGGCGCACGGAACGCCTGCCGCTCCCCGAGGTATCGAGCCGCCGCCTCAAGGCCGGAGCGGGCAAGACCGACACACGCTGCCGCGATCGACACACGACCCTCCCCGAGCGCGGACAGGGCGATCCGGTATCCCCCACCCTCATCGCCGAGTCGGTCGGATGCGGGGACTTCGCAGTCCTCGAACACGAGCTCGGAGGCCGGACAGGCCCGGATCCCCATCTTGTGCTCACGCGCGCCAAATCGGAATCCGGGCGTATCGCGTCGGACCAGGAAGGCGGTGATGCCCTGTGCGCCCGCGGCCGGATCAAGGGTCGCGAAGACCAGGTAGTGCTCCGCCTCAGGGGCGTTGGAGATCCAGACCTTGGTACCCGTCAGCCGATACGCGTCGGGCGAACCGGGCGAACCGCCGACAGGCCGCGCCACGGTTCGGATCGCGGCCGCATCGGATCCGGCATGCGGCTCGGTCAGGGCGAATGCGCCCATGGCATCCCCGGTCAGCATCGGCCCGAGCCAGCGGGCCTGCTGCTCGGGTGTGCCCCACGTGACCACGGGGAGCTGCGCGAGGATATGGACGGACAGCGACACCGCGACCGACATATCCGCGGCGCCGAGTTCCTCCATGACCAGCGACCAACCGAGGTACGAGACCCCGGCACCCCCGACCACCTCGGGGAGGGGCGCCGCGGTGAACCCGAGAGCGCCCATCGCCGCGAACAGCGACCGGTCATAGCGCTCCGCGGCATCGCGCTCGATGGCACCGGGTGCCACTTCGCGTTGCGCGAACTCGCGGGCCGTCGCCCGAAGCAGCCGCTCTTCGTCCGTCAGGGAGCCTTCCACGACGGCTAGGATAGCCGGGTGCCGGATCTCGACGACGTCTCGCCGCTCGCTGCGATCCCCGCGCTCGGACAGGTCGGGTCCCTGCTGGCGGACGCGGTCGTGGTCACGGACCTGCATCGGCGGGTGATCGTCTGGAATGCGGCCGCGGAGGTGCTCTACGGCATCACCGCCCAGACCGCCCTCGGAACGCCCATCGACCAGCTGCTCGAGGGCACGATCATCGGTGATGGGACAAGCTCAACGGGGGCACGGACGATCGCCATCGAAGTCGGGGCGTGGCGCGGTCGCGTCGCGGATGTGCCGAGAGTCGGCCGTCATGTCGGGCAGGAGCGCATCGTCGAGAACGTCCTGACCCGACTCGAAGGCTCGGGCGGCGAACCCATCGGCGTCCTGAGCATCAAGCGCGACGTCACGCCCTCCGTCCGACTGGAGCGTGAGATCGCCGCGCTCGGCGAGCTCGCGTCTGCGGGCGGCGAGACACGTTCACGATCGGCCGCGGCCAGCCGCGCGCTGGAGGTCCTGCACGCCAGCCTCGGGGCGCTGTCCGGCGTGATCGCCATCGCCGATGGCCCGACCAACACCGTCATCGCGCGCATGGGGATCCCCCAAGCCGTCGCCGATGCCATCAGCGCCGTCCCGTGGGCCGAGTCGCCCGCCATCCGGGCGGTGTCGACGACCGGGCGGGTGATCAAGGGTTTGGTCGATCGACTGCCCCTCACTCCGAGCACGCGTCAACACATCGCCTCGACTGGCGCGCGGTCCCTGGTCATGGTCGGCCTGCACCGCGACGACGAGCTCGTCGGCGTGCTCGTCCTGTGCTGGGCGGAACGGCATCCGGTCCTGCCCTCCGATGCCACGATCCTGTTGGTCGCCTCGCACCTGGCACGGAGCCTCGAGAATGCACGACTCGTCGAGGAGATCCTGCGGCGGGTGGATGCCGAACGGGCGACGGTCCTCCGGCTGCGTGCGCTCGATGAGCTGACGCGGGTCGCAAGCCAGGTGGCGACGATCGACGAACTGGCGGTCCGCTCCGCCGAGCTCATCGACACCGCGCTCGGCGCTGCCGGCACGGCGTATGGCCTCCTCGCCCCCGACGGCGCAACCTGGGACACGGGGCACCTGTCCGGCGTCCACCCCATGGTCGCGGCGTGGCTCCGCGACGCTCGTCCGGATCTTCGCTCCGCGTTCAAGCGCTGGCGCGCCGGAGAGGGCGCGTTCATCGAGCCGTTCGTGCCCGGCGTGGTCACGATGGAGATGGTCGATCTGGCACGCAGCGCAGGGCTCACCGCCTACGCCGCCATCCCGATCCGCATCGGCGACGCGATCGTGGGCGGGATCGCCTCCTATTTCGATCGCCCCCTGGACGAGTTGTCTGTCGACCGAGGTGCCCTCGATCGGATCGCGACGGTCGCCTCCATCTCGGTCGACAACTTCCGGTTGCGCGAGCGACTCCAGGCGTCCGAGAGACGCTATCGGGCACTGTTCGAGCGCGCGCCGGATGCCCTGCTCGTCACGGAGATGGACGGCACGATCGTGGACGCCAACGATGCCGCGACACGCTTGTTCACGACCGATCTGGAGTGGCTCTTCGGTCGCTCCGCGGCCGAGCTGTCCACGACCGATGCGGCCGGCCAGGGAACGCCGCGGCGTGGTTCGACGACCAGCCGCGGCGTCGGGACACGACGTGACGGCAGCCGGTTCCCGCAGGAACTCGAGACGACGAGCATCTCCACGGACGCCGAGCCACGGCTCCTGGTCCGCGTCCGCGACCTGACCGAACAGGACCGACTCCAGTCCGAACTGATCCAGGCCCAGAAGATGGAAGCGACCGGGCAGCTGGTATCTGGCGTCGCCCACGAGCTCAACAACCCGCTGGCGGCGATCCTCGGGTTCAGCCAGCTGATCCGCCGCGACCCGAGCCTCCCAGACGACCTGCGCGCCAATGCCGACCTGCTGGTCGGGGAAGCGTCGAGGACGCGACAGATCGTCCAGAACCTCCTGGACTTCGCCCGGCAGCGACCTCCGGAGCGTCACCCGACGTCCCTCAAAGCACTCGTGGACAGCGTCCTGGCGCTGCAGTCCTACGCGATCGGTGCTGGCCAGATCACCGTGGAGTTCGCTGTCGCCGATGATCTTCCTGCCGTCGAACTCGATCGCGGTCAGCTCCAGCAGGTCCTCATCAACCTGACCCACAACGCGGTGTACGCGATCAAGCATGGCGGAGGGTCGCGGATCACAATCACGGCCGCCGTCGAAGGTAGTGGCGACACGGCGCGCGTGCGGGTGACCGTGATGGACGATGGACCAGGCGTGGCCCCGGAGCACGTCGGCCGGCTGTTCGATGCGTTCTTCACGACGAAGCCGCCAGCCGACGGCACGGGCCTCGGCCTGCCGGTCTCGTACGGCATCGTGCACGCCCACGGGGGGGAGCTGCGGTATATCCCGTCGGGGTTCGGGCGCGGTGCGGCCTTCACGTTCGACCTGCCCGTCCGCGGGACCCGGACGCCCGCCGGGACGCCGTCCACCGCGGCCGACGACCGGAACGACGACGGGAGCGACGACGGGCACGCCGGCGACACGAACGATGTCGCCGCGCGCCCCACGAGGCCTCGCCGCACGGGAGCTCGGACGACGACCGGGAGCGGCACCGTCCTGGTCGTCGACGACGAGATGGCGATCCGCACGTTCCTCGGCAAGGCGCTGCGTGCCCTCGGCTACGAGGTGGTCCTCGCCGAGACCGGCGAGGAAGCGGTCGCCGCCGCCACGACGGGCTCGATCGATGCCGTCCTGTGCGACCACCAGATGGCGGGTATGTCCGGCCGCGAGGTCTATCACGCGCTCGTCGCCGACCACCCGGAGCTCCTCGATGCGTTCGTGATGATGAGTGGCGACGTCGGGAACGACGACCTGGCCGTCTTCACCGCCCGTCACGTGGTCACGATCCTGGCCAAGCCGTTCGACCTGGACACCCTGGCCGCGACGATGGCCGAGATCATGCCGGCGGATCAGCGCGGGTAGCGGTAGAACCCCTGACCGGTCTTCTGGCCGAGGTGCCCGGCCGCGACCAGGTCCACCAGCACCGTCGGCGGTCGAAGGTGGTCGAGGCCAAGGTCGGCATCGAGCACGCGCATGATGCCCAGGCACACGTCGAGCCCGATGAAGTCGGCCAGCTCGAGTGGCCCCATCGGGTGGTTGAGCCCGATCCGAGCGCCGGCGTCGATGTCCTCGGCGGATCCGACGCCCTGTTCGTAGATCCGCATCGCGTCCGCGAGGAACGGCATCAGGATCCGGTTCACGATGAAGCCGGGCCGGTCCGCCGACACGATGACCGATTTGCCGAGCTCGCCCGACAGCTCGCGGATGGCCGAGACGGTCGCCTCGGACGTCGTGTCAGCGCGGATGAGCTCGATCAGCGGCATGACGGGCACCGGGCTGAAGAAGTGCATCCCGATGAAGCGCTCACGCCGAGCCGGGGACACCGCCGCAGCCAGCGCTGCGATCGAGATGGAGCTCGTGTTCGACGCGAAGATCGCGTGCGGCGGGGCGACTCCATCCAGCTCGCGCCAGAGTGTCCGCTTGACCTCCAGGTCCTCGAACACGGCTTCGATGATCAGGTCCGCGTCGGCCCCGGTCGCGATGGCATCCGTGGCCGTGATGTGCACAAGAGTCTGGTCCCGCTCGTCGGTGGTGAGGCGGCCCTTGGCGACGGCCCGCTCCAGGTTCCCGGCGATCCGCTCGCGACCTGCCTGGGCTCGGGCGAGGTCCGGCTCGTACAGCGCGACATCCCGGCCGATCGCGGCATGCACCTGCGCGATGCCGTGGCCCATCAGCCCGGCGCCGGCAACGAGGATCCGCCCGATCGTGGTCACGCCGTCAGTGTAGGTCGTCCGGTCGGTCAGTCGTCGTCGGACCGCGCCCCCAGCGCGGCCTCGAGCAGCGTGTCCGCGGCCGCGAACGGATCGATCCGATGTGCCGCGACGTCCTCGATGATGGCCGCTGTCCGCGCGGCCAGGGCCGGTGTTCGCAGTCGCTCGGCTAATCGGTCCGCCAGGATCGACTGGACCTGCGCCGCCGCCCGCGTGCGGCGCGCCCCGGAGGTGATCGCCGCGCGACCCACCGCCCGATGCCGGTCCAGGGCGGCGAGCAGTTCCGGTACCCCGTCGCCGGTGGACGCCGTCGTCACGAGGACATCCGGTCGCTTCGGCTGTGGACGGTCCGCGCCGTCTGCGGACGCTGCGCCGCCTCGTCCGACCGAGGGCACGAGCATTGCCCGCAGCTGTGCCGCGGTCCGCTGCGCGCCGGGCTTGTCGCCCTTGTTGACGACGACCAGGTCGGCCACCTCCAGAAGGCCCGCCTTGATCGCCTGAACCTCGTCGCCCATCTCGGGCGCCTCCAGCACGACCGTCGTGTCGGCAGCGGCCGCGACCTCGACCTCGCTCTGCCCGGTCCCGACGGTCTCGATGAGGACGAGATCGAATCCGGCGGCGTCCAGGACCGCGGCGGCGGCCGTCGTCGTGGCCGCCAGACCGCCAGCGTGACCACGCGATGCCATCGAGCGGATGAACACGTCGCCATCGCCCGCATAAGCCTGCATCCGGACGCGGTCACCCAGGAGCGCCCCGCCGGTGATCGGTGACGACGGGTCCACGGCCACGACCGCCACGGGTCGTCCTGCCGAGCGGACCTCTGCGAGGAGCGCCGCGACGAGCGTCGACTTGCCGGCGCCCGGCGGCCCGGTGATCCCGACGAGATGCGCTCGTCCGGCCATCGGGTAGAGGCGCCGCAACGCCGCCTCGGCCACGGGGGTGCGGTTCTCGACCGCGGTCAGCAGGCGTGCGAGGGCGAGACGGTCGCCCGCGATCGCGGCGTCGGCGAGGGCCGCGGCGCGTGACGTGGCGTCCGACGCCACTGTCAGTCGCGGGTCGGCGCGTTCGAGCGCAGGTAGTCGGCCACGCCGGCGATCGTCGTCCCCGGCCCGAAGACCGCGGCGACGCCGGCCTCCTTGAGAGCTGCGATGTCATCGTCGGGGATGATCCCGCCGACCGTGACGAGCACCTCGCCCTGGCCCTGTTCGCGCAGCAGCTTCGTGATGCGCGGGACGAGCGTCATGTGCGCGCCGGACAGGATGGACAGACCGACGACGTCGACGTCCTCCTGCAGGGCCGCGGTGGCGACCATCTCGGGGGTCTGGCGCAAGCCTGTGTAGACCACTTCGAACCCTTCGTCGCGGAGTCCGCGCGCAAGCACCTTGGCGCCGCGGTCATGGCCATCGAGGCCAGGCTTCGCGATGAGGACCTTGAGGGGCCGTTCCGTCATGGGGGCATCATAGCCACCGTGTCCGACCGCGACCTGCCGGAGTTCGATTGCTACCGCGTCCTCGGCGTGCCCGCGTGGGCGACGCTGGTCGAGATCGAGGCGGCGTTCCGCGCGGCGGCCATGCGCGAGCACCCCGACGTGAGTCCCGACCCGGCGGCGGCCACCGTCCGGATGCAGCGCCTCAACGTCGCCCGAGACTGGCTCACCGACCCGGCGCGGCGCCAACGGTATGACGCGGCTCGCGGCGTGCACCCAAAAGACAGTGGTCGGATGGAGATGCCCGAGATCGATGGGCTTGAGGCGTGGCCGACGACGTACGAACCGCCCGAGCGCCGGGGCTCGCAAGCCGGATCCATCATGGCGTCGATCGCTCTGATGGTCCTCATCTCGATGATCTTCATCGGCTCTGGCTCGGTGGTCGCGGCCGCCATCGCGGTCGCCGCCATCATCGTCCTGATCGTCGGGGTCCTCCTCACGATCCTGGGCGCCGCGCGCTAACGGCGGCGCCTGTCGCGTGAGCGGACCTCAGGCCTCGGGCGAGCGCCGGGCGAGGTGGTCCAGGAACTCGGCGCGGGTCCGGTCGCGGGTCCGGAACAGGCCCAGCACGGACGACGTGGTCATGATCATCCCGGGCTTGCGCACGCCGCGCATGACCGCACACAGATGGGTCGCCTCCATGACGACACCGACGCCCTGTGGATCGAGCCGCTCCTCGATGAATTCGGCGATCTGCTGAGTCAGTCGCTCCTGGACCTGCAGCCGGCGCGCATACATCTCGACGATTCGCGGGATCTTGGATAGCCCGATCACCCGGCCGCGCGGGATGTAGGCCACGGCGGCCGTCCCGAAGAACGGCAGCAGGTGGTGCTCGCACAGCGAGTAGAACGGGATGTCCTTGACGATGACCATCTCCGAGTAGCCGACATCGAAGATCGCGCCGTTGATCAGCCGATCCGGGTCGACGTGGTACCCGGCGGTCAACTCCGTGTACATGCGATGGACCCGCTCCGGGGTGCCCTGGAGCCCCTGGCGGTCCGGGTCCTCGCCGATCTCGGTCAGGATCTGATGGACGGCCGCCTCGACCTTGCCGTTGCCCTCGTGGCGCCCGGCACCCTCGATGGCGCGCTCCTCGAACGTGGGCTCGTCGCCGATCTCGTTCTCGATCTCATCGACGATGGCGCGGACGTGGCTCGGGAGCTCGGTCGGGGTCGACATGGCGGGATGGTACGACGAACCGGCCCGGAACCGGTGCACGCCCGGTGCTACCGTTCATCGCGATGGCCCACCCGCGCGTCGAGCAACTCCGCTTCGCCCGGTCCGAGTGGATCCGCGGCCTCGAAGGTGTCTCGGAAGCCGACGGGATCCAACGGCTCCTGCCGATGAACTCGATCTCGTGGATGGTCGGCCACCTCGCGTGGCACGAGCGCCTGGTCTGGCTGGAGCGCGGTCAGGGCACGCTGCGTGTGGAGCCCGCCGTGGATGGCGTCGCCAATGGCCTGCCCGCGTCGACGCCGCCCATCGCTGAGATGTGGGACGCGTGGCGGCGCATCGCGGTCCTCGCCGACACGTTCCTCGACGGACTGACGGCCGCGGACCTGCTCACGACGCTCCCCAACGACGATCGCGCGGAGCCGCCGACGGTCGGATCACAGCTCTTGCGAACGACCTATCACTACTGGTCGCACATCGGCGAGGCATCGGCCGTCCGCCAGATCCTCGGGCACGGCGACGTCCCGCAGTTCGTCGGGCCGCTGGAGCGCATCGCGCCGTTCCGACCGGAGTCGGACTAGCCCGAAGCGGGTTCGGCGCCAGGCGCCACGCGCGTCGCCCCGCTCGTCGTCAGCCCGCCACGGCTCCCGATGGTCCGAACCCGGCCGCCGGCAGCGGCTCGAACGGACGTCCCTCGGCGCCGCGCAGCCAGGCCCGCGCGTTCTCCCCGAGTGATGGTCGGTGGTAGCCACCCTCCTGGAGGATGACCATGCGACGGCCGAGCGCCGCGACCCGCCGCCCGACCTCGTGATACACGGACGTCGTCAACGCGAAGTCCCCGATCGGGTCCAGGCCGTAGGTGTCGAACCCAAGCGACACGACGATGACCGAGCCCGGGACGGCGTCGAGCGCCTCGCACGCCCGGTCCACGGCGACCAGGTAGTCCGCGTCGGTCGCGCCAGCATGCAGCGGCAGGTTCAGGTTCTCGACGCTCCCCTGCCCCTCCCCGGTCTCGTCGGCCCGGCCGAGGAAGTACGGGTACTGCCGCTCCGGATCGGCATGGATCGACACGTACCGGACGTCGCCGCGCCGCCAGAAGATCTGCTGCGTGCCGTTGCCATGGTGGTAGTCCACATCGATGATGCCGACCCGTTCGCCGGTGGCCTTCGTGATCGCCTCGGCGGCGATCGCCGCGTTGTTGAAGAAGCAGTAGCCGCCGTACATCGAGCGAGCGGCGTGGTGGCCAGGTGGCCGGCACAGCCCGTAGGCAGCGGTCGCCCCGCCATCGAGCACGAGGTCGACCGTGGTCAAGGCGACGTCAACGGCCCCGCGCGCGGCCACGTACGTGCCGGCAACGAGCGGCGCGGCGCTGTCGAGACCCCAGAACCCGGCCCGACCGCCGGCGTGCTGGCGCGGCTCGCGCACGTGCCGGGCGATGGCCTCGTCGCTCATCCCCTCGAACATCGACCGGTTGGGATACGTGTCGGCGGACAGGAACGCCCGCGGGATCAGCTGCGCCCGCATCTCCGACCACGCCACCTCCAGGAACCGGACGAGGCCCTCGTCGTGAACGGCGGTGATCGGCGCCTCGCCATGCTCGGTCGGCGCGTGGACGCTGAACCCGCCGTCGGCCGTCAAGGCATCGCGGATCCGCTCGGCCCGCTCGGCGACCTCATTGGCGGGCACGCCGATGCCCATGTACGTCTCGACATCGATGTCGTGGGCGAGGTGGATCGGCGAATAGACGACCTGCATCGGACTCCTCAGGAACGATCGGCCGGGACGAGCGACAGGATCGCCGCGCTGACCTCGACCGGACGGTAGCGCATCAGGTTGTGGCCGTCGCCCTCGAACGCGACTGTCTCGATGGGCGAGCTACCGGTCACGACGCGGGCGCGGGACAGGTGCTCGAGCGCCGTCGCGCGTGCCGGCCCGTCCTCGCTCGCCGCCCGGAGCGCGATGAGCGATCCGCGAACGGCCCCGATCGACACAGCCGGGTCGTAACGGAACATCTCGCGGACGCTCGCCTCCAGGGCATGGGGCCGTGTCGCCGGGACCACCCGACCGGCGTGCGTCTCCACGACCTGTGCCCGCGCCGCACGATCCTGATCATCGTCCCAGGTCGCCGGATCGAAGGCGGCCCTGTCGGCGAGGAAGGCCCGCAGCGACCGCATCACCTCGGGCGGTTCGTCGTTGCCGCGCAGGAACTCGTCGGCGTCGATGCCGAGCGCCTCCTCGATCGCCTCCCAGCCGCCATCGACGAGCACGACGCCGGCGCATCGATCACCGAGGCGCGCTGCGGCGGCAAGCGCGACCATCGCCCCGAACCCGTGGCCGGCCAGCACGAGGCGTGCATCGGTCAGGAGCTCCGCGCCCTCGGCGACGGCGATGACGTCATCGGCCAGCGCGGTGAGCGCGTAGGCCTCCGGCTCTGTCGGCGCATCCGACAACCCGTGCCCGCGGACGTCCATCGCCACGAACCGCGCGGCGCCGCGAACCCGTCTGGCGACCGGCGTCCACGCCCACGCCGTCGACGACAGCCCATGGATCGCGATGACCGCCGCGTCGCCGGAGCGCGGACCGCCCCAGTCCAGGTAGTGGATCCGGTCGCCGCCATCGGCCGTGACCATGAAGCCATCCGGCTCGGCGGCGGGATCGGGCGCTGGCACGGCGTCGAGCGGGAAGGTCATCGCCCGTAGGATAGGCGGGACATGCCGAAGCGCCGCCGTGGATCCCGCTCCGCCGCCGTGGACCACCGGCGGGCACGGGCCCACCGGCCGTTCGAGGACCTCGTGGACGAGGCGCTCGCGACGATCCCGATGCCATTCGCCGCGGCGCTCGACGAGGTCGCCATCGTCATCGATGACGCCCCCGACGCGGAGCAGTTGGCGCACTACGACCTTGGTCCCGGCGAATCCCTGTACGGGGCCTACGACGGCGTCCCCCGCACCGAATGGGGCGCGGACGATGCGGCCGTGCCGAATCGGATCGTGCTCTTCCGCCTCCCGCTCGAGGCGGACTTCCCGGATCCCGAGGATCTCGCGGATGAGGTGTGGGTCACGGTCGTGCACGAGCTTGCCCACCACCTCGGTATCGACGACGACCGACTGCACGAGCTGGGCGTCGGCTGACTGCGGCCGCACGCGACCGGCCTAGAGCGAGACCACCAAGATCGCCAGCAGGACGACGGCCAGCACGACCCCCAGGAGCATCGGTCGGCTGAAGAACCGGGCCGTTCGAGCCCCATCGACCCGGTCCAGGCCACCCGTCGCATGGGTCAGGCCGACGAACATGACGACCTGCGGGGCGACGGTCAGGGCCGTGACGGTGTACAGCAGCGTGCCGACCGCGAAGACCGCCGCGACGACACCGACGGTGGCGATGGCCAGGCCAGCCGGTCCGCTGTCCGGACCGATCCCCAGGACCCCGAAGGCACGCAACAACAGGTCCGCGCCGGCACTCAGGCCGAAGAGGATGAGCAAGGCCGCGATCGCCTCGAAGGTCACGATGACCGCCGCGGCCGACCATCGGGCTCGCGCGACCATGAACGAGCGTCGGATCGATTCGAGGGCACCGACATCGCCGAGGACGACGCCGCACAGGACGTAGGCGAACGGGGCGCCGACGGTGGCGGTCACCACGGTCGAGGTGATGAGGGTGGCCTCGCTCGCGGCGCCGAGCGCCGGGGTGACGATGGCATCGACCACGCCCTGACACACAGCCAGCACGATCCCCACGACGATGGACGCTCCGACGGCCGGCCAGAACCTGGCGCGGGCTCGCGCCACGGCATGACGCAGGGTGATCGGCTTGTTCGCCATGCGCCCGCCGAGCACGGCCGTGGCGAGCGTGCGGCTCTCGATCGCCGCGACGATGAAGCCGACGATCGCGATCAGGCCGAGCAACATGATGGGACCGGCAAGGTCCGCGGGACCTTCATCGAAGGTCGGCAGTGCGAAACCCGCCCGGTCGGCGACGGCCACCGCCCACAGGCCGAGCGCGAACGGGCCGATCGTCCCGAGCGTGACGGCGCCGATGTAGAACGAGGCGCGGCGCATGTCCTCGCTGGAGCGCGTCACCAGGTCGAACGCGGCCGGCAGAAGGGCACGCGTGCCGACGAGGGGGATGACGCGCGCCGGAGGCATCGGCGGGAGCAGGACGGCATCGTCCGTGGGCAGCGGCAGCGATAACGAAGGCTCCGGCCCCGACGGTGGCGGCTCCGGCGCCAACGGCGGCGCGTCAGCGGGGGCCGGATCGGTCGTCGTGGATCCGACGACGTCGATGGATGCCTCGAGTGGCTCGCCGTCGCTCATCGTGTTGCACCGGGGAACGACCCGGCCATCTCCAGCAACGCGCCAAGCCGCGCCATGTCCACGTTCCCACCGGACGCGACGACGACGACCCGCTCGCCATCGCGGATCGGCACCTTGCCGGCGAGGACCGCCGCGAGTGCCGCGGCGCCGCCCGGTTCCAGGACCTGCTTCATGCGCTCCAGCGCGAAACGCAGCCCGGCCAGGATCGTGGCGTCATCGAGCAGCACGATGCCATCGAGGTACCGACGGGTCATGGCCAGCGTCAGGACGCCGGCGAAGGGGGCGCCAAGCCCGTCGGCGACGCTGTCCGGGCGGATCGAGACGACGTGGCCGGCCGCGATCGCCTGCGAGACGGCATCCGAGGTCAGCGGCTCCACGCCGTAGACCCTCGCCGTCGGCCGACGTGCCTTGATCGCGGCCGCGACGCCGGAGATCAGGCCGCCCCCACCGACCCCGGCGACGACGACATCGACATCCGGGACGTCCTCGACGATCTCCAGGCCCACCGTGCCATTGCCGGCCACGACCTCCGCGTCGTCGAACGGGTGACAAAACGTCAGCCCCTCCTCGTCCCTGAGGCGCTCCATCTCCGCGAACGTCTCCCCGACATGCGCTCCGTGCAGCACGACCCTGGCGCCGTAGCCCCGGCAGGCGTCGACCTTGGACGGGTTGGCCGCCGCCGGCATGACGACCGTGACCGGCACACCGGCTGCCCGACCCGCCCACCCATAGGCCTGCCCGGCGTTGCCCGCGGACAGCGTGATCGCGCCGCGACCGCGCGCGTCGGCCGGCAACGTCGCGATCCGGTTGCCCATCCCGCGCGCCTTGAATGAGCCGGTCGTCTGGAGGTGCTCGGCCTTGACCAGGAGCGTGCCGTCGCGCAGCGACACGTTGCTCGCTGCCGCCGCCCAGTCGCCCGCCGTCCGCGAATCGAGCATGGGCGTCCGCCGCACGACGCCGGCAAGCCGCTCGGCGGCTGCCTCGATGGCCTCGATCCCGACATCGTCGGCGGCCACCGGGGCCGCGTCGCTGGACATGCGGCCGAGTATCGCACGCTGTCCGCGCACGCCGTACGCTCTCGACATGACGCGATTCCGACCCGGCACCGAGGCCGATTCTCGGCTGGCCTACGACATCTTCGTGCCGACCATCGACGATCTCGGGCGTCGCACCGGCGGCACCGCCAACGCGACCGCCGCCCAGCCGACAACGGCCTGGGAGCGGCGCCGGCCGCTGTTCGACCACCTCGCGGCGACGGCGGACCGCTGGTGGTTCGCCGAGGATGAGTCCACGGGACAGGCCATCGGCTACGCCCGCTCGATCATGCGCGACGGCGTCAGGGAGCTGACCGAGCTGTTCGTCCTCCCCGATTCCCAGGCCGGGGGCATCGGCCGCGAGCTGCTGGCACGCGTGTTCCCCGAGGAAGGCGCTCGCCATCGGTCGATCGTTGCCACGATCGATCCCCGGGCCATCGCGCGCTACCTCCAGACCGGGCTGCGAAGCAACGTCGCCCTGGCGTTCGTGGAGGGCGTCCCTCATCCGATCTCGCTGCCCACTGACCTCGTCCGCGAGCGGATGGACCCGGGTGCGCCGCCGCTCGACGAACTCGGCACGATCGACCGGGCGACGATCGGATTCCGGCGGGACGAGGATCACCGCTGGCTTGCATCGCTCCGTCCGGGCTGGATCTACCGGCGTCACGGCCGAGCGGTCGGCTACGGGTACCACCCGATCCACCCGGCGTGGGGCGGTCCCTACGCCGCACTCGACGCAGCCGATCTGCCCGTCCTGCTCGCGGACGGCGAGACGGCCGCTGCCGACGCCGGGCACGCGTCGGTCACATTCGACCTTGGGCTGACCGCCGGCGACACGTTCCGCTACCTCCTTGGGCGCGGCCTTCGGATCGACCCGTTCGTGATGCTCTACTTCACGGACGGACCGGTGGACGGGTTCGATCGATACGTGCTGACCTCGCCGCCCTTCTTCGTCTGACGACCCGCGGTCACTGCCGGTCGCAGCCAAACCACTTGCGCATTTGCGCAAACAGTGGTAGCGTTGCCACCGTGTTGGACATCCTGCCCCTCTCTGCCGAGGTCGATCGTGAGCGGTTCGCCGCCGTCGGTCGTGCACTCGCAGACCCGAAGCGCCTGTGCGTCCTGGAGTCACTCGCCATCGGCGAGCTGTCGGTCAGCGACCTCAGCCTCCGGGTCGGGTGCCAGGTGCCCAACATGAGCCAGCACCTCGCCGTCCTGCGGCATGCCGGGCTCGTGACCAGCCGAAGAGACGGCAACACCATCCTTTATCGCCTCACGGACCAGCGGGTCCTCGAGGCTTACCGACTCATCCAGGAGCTGGCCCGCTGAGACCAGCGACACAGCCAAACCCGCTGGAGGACCTGGCGGGTGAAAGGACACTTCCCATGGTCGAGATCAAGCATGCGACTGATGCCAACTTCGAAGAGCTCGTGATCAACGCCGATCGCCCCGTCGTGGTCGACTTCTGGGCCGCCTGGTGCGGGCCATGCAAGATGGTCGCGCCCGAGATGGAGAAGCTCGCGGCGAAGTACGAGGGCAACGTCGATGTCGTCAAGGTCGACGTCGATGCGAACCCGCGGCTGTCGCAGGCGTTCAACATCATGAGTATCCCGACGATCGCCTTCTTCAAGCCCGGCGCGCAGCCACAGGGTGTGGTCGGCTTCCGGCCGCTCGAGCAGCTCGAGCAGCAGTTCGGCCTCGCTGAATTCGCGAAGGTCGCCGCCGACTGACGGCGCTTCCCCGTCCTCCGTTCGTAGCTCGACCCTGGTCCACCCGACCGGGGTCGAGTGATTCACCGGTCAGCGAACCGGGTGTGGCCGGGGTCAGCCCACCGCGCGGCGGGCGGCGGCGAGGAACCAGGCTGTCGTCCGGTCGGCAGCGTGGCCGTCGAGGATGGCGGGCCGGAACTCGACCCAGTCCGGCCCCAGGAACGACGCGGCGGTGTCGGGCGTCCGTCGAGCGGCGCTTGCGAGGACGGCGTCCAATCGGAATGCGGCCATCGTCCCGGCCGGATCGAGGGTGGCGAAGACCACACCATGGATCGCCCATGTCGACGCTCCGTCACCGGAGACCTCGGCCCGGACCGGCTCGGATGCCTCATCACCGGCAGGTGCGCCGGCCGCCTCCAGCAACGTGCGAAGGGTCACGTCGTCGCGCTGGCGGTCTGCCCCGCCCTCGTCCGTCACGCTCCAGCGGCGTCCAGGATCGCTCGGAGATCGTCGAGGTGCTCCTCGTAGTGCTCCGTCGTCTCCTCGTAGAACGTCTTGCTGTTCTCTGCATGCTTGAGCCAGCGGGCCTCAGGGACGACGGTCAGGAAGCCGCGAAGCTCTCCCGGCTGGGAAGCGAAGGTGGCACGCAGATCCTCCAGCGGTCGATCAGCCCACGCCGCCTGGACCTCCTCGTTCACGACGTCGCCACCACGCTCGGCCCATTCGGCTTCCATGCGCTTGAATCGATCGCTGGTCTCGTTGACCGCGAGTTCCTGAGCCGCTTCGAGGGCCACGCCCTGCCAGGCGAGCATGTGCGCCATCAGGTCACGGCCCGACCAGCCGTGCGCGGCGGACACGGGCTCACGGAGCTGCGCGTCGGTCAGGGAGGCCAACGCCTCGTACGGGGCCCAGGCGTCCCGCTCCTCCTCCAGGAATTCCATCGCATCCATATACATGGCTGCATGGTATCGCCGACGCGGGATGGCCGATGGTAGAGTCGGACTCGATGTCGATGCCGAAGCTCCCGCCCGTGCAGCCCGAGTCGTCGGGCGACAATATCGCCGACACTCTGACCCCTGAGTTGCTCGCCAGCCTGCTGGCCGACGGCGACGATGAGCTCGCGGCCTGGACCCTGCAGCAGGCGATGCTGGAGGCGAGCCGGGTCGAGGTCTATGGCGGCCTCCTCGCGGATGCGATGCGGCTCGTCGGGGACCGCTGGGAAGTCGGCCAGTGGTCGGTCGCGGAGGAACACCTCGCCACTGAGACGTTGCGGCACGCGCTTGACCGGATCCGCCCGGATCTCGGCCCCGAGGCCCGCATCGGCCCGCTCGCGGTGCTGGCGGCCGTCGCGGGCGAGCGTCACATGATCGGGCTCGTCTGCCTGGATCATGTCCTCCGCGAACGCGGCTGGACCGTGGCCAACCTGGGTGCGGATGTGCCGGCCGACGACCTCGCCCGGTTCGTGGCACGCAACGAAGCGCGGCTGGTGGCCCTCTCAGCGAGTCATGCCGCACGTGAGGACGCCGTGACCGCCGCGATCGACGTGGTCCGCACGAGCGGGGGCGGCCCGAGAGGATCGCGCCGCATCCCGATCATGCTCGGCGGCCGCCTCATGCGTGCCACGGAGGCCGCGACCGAACTGGACGTCGACTGGCTGGGGACGTCGCTGGCCGATGCCGTTGCATTCGCGGACGGCGTGCTGGCCGAGCTTTCCACTCAGGAGGCCTGAACGGCCGTTCGACGCGCGACGAGACCGCAGGTCAGACCGCGACCGGCTCGCGATACTCCCCGAAGACGCCGCGCAGGACCGCGCATTGCTCACCGAGCGTCGCATATGCCTCGGCGCAGCGGATGAAGTGCGGCATGAGGTTCGTGTCGCTCGTGCCGGGCCGGGACGCCGCCTCGCGCAGGCCACGCAGCGCGGCATCGACGGCGCCAGGATCGCGCTCCGCCCGCGTCCGCTGCAGTCGCGCGAGATGTCGTTCCTCGGACCCCGCCGGCACGGCCAGCACGGGCACCCGGGTCTTCTCGGACGCGTCGACGTAGGCGTTGACTCCGACGACCCGCCGCTCCCCGGCATCGAACTCGCGCTGGTAGCGGTACGCCGCGTCGGCGATCTCGCGCTGCGGATAGCCTTCCTCGACAGCGGCCACCATCCCGCCGCGTGCGTCGATCTCGTCGAGGTAACGCCAGACCTGGCGTTCGGTCTCGTCCGTCAGTGATTCCACGAACCACGAGCCACCGAGGGGGTCCACGGTGGCATCGACGCCGCTCTCCTCGGCGATGATCTGCTGCTGGCGCAGGGCCAGCAGGGCGGCCTCGGCGGTCGGCACGGCAAGCGCCTCGTCGTAGGCGTCGGTGTGCAACGACTGCGTCCCGCCCATGACGGCAGCGAGCGCCTGGAGCGCCACGCGGGTCAGGTTGTTGAGCGGCTGCTGCGGCGTGAGCGAGACACCCGCGGTCTGGGTGTGGAAGCGCATCCATGCGCTGCGCTCGTTCTCCGCCCCGTAGCGCTTCGTCATGAGGTCGTGCCAGATCCGCCGGCTGGCCCGGAACTTGGCGACCTCCTCGAAGAAGTCGCTGTGGCTGTTGAAGAAGAACGACAGGCGCGGCGCGAAGTCATCGATGCGCAGGCCCCGCTCGATGGCAGCCTCGACGTAGGCCATCCCGTCGGCGATGGTGAACGCGAGTTCCTGGATCGCGGTCGAGCCCGCCTCCCGGATGTGGTAGCCGCTGATCGAGACGGTGTTCCAGCGCGGCATCTCACGCGTCCCGAACTCGATGGTGTCAGTCACCAGGCGCATCGAAGGCGCCGGCGGGAACAAAAACTCCTTCTGCGCGATGAACTCCTTGAGGATGTCGTTCTGGGTCGTCCCCTCCAGGCGGTCGCGGGGGACGCCGGCCTTCTCGGCCGCCACGATGTACATCGCCCAGATCGGGGCAGCCGGCGAGTTGATCGTCATCGAGGTGCTGACCTTGTCCAGCGGCAGCCCGTCGAGGAGGGCCTCCATGTCGGCCAGGGAGCTGACCGCCACCCCGCATGTCCCGAACTCCCCCTCCGCTTCCGGATCATCGGTGTCGTAGCCGTACAGGGTCGGCATGTCGTAGGCGATCGACAGGCCGGTCTGGCCGGCGGCAAGGAGCTGGTGGAAGCGTGCGTTCGTGTCCTCGGCCGCCCCGAACCCGGCAAACATGCGCATCGTCCAGAGCCGACTGCGGTACCCGGTCGGGTGAATGCCCCGCGTGAACGGCGGCTCACCGGGATGGCCGATCCGCTCGGTGGCGTCAGGCGGCAGGTCCTCGGGGCCGTAGAGGCGCTCGATCGGCATGTCGCTGATGGTCGAGAAGCGCGGCTTGCGCTCCGGCGCACGTCCGAGCGCAGGATCCAGGCGGTCGCGCTCCCAGGCCTCGCGGCGGTCGCTCATGGGCTGGACTGTAGCACCGGGGTCGGATCGGGCGCGGTCGGGCGCGGTCGGGCGCGGTCAGGCCACGTCAGGCCCTCAGGGCTGGCTCGCCGCCTCGATGGCGTCCACCGCGTCGAGCAGCCTGGCATCCGGCAGGTCGGTGCTGATGACCACATTGACCCGGTCGACGGTGTCGGACGGCCAGGCGAGCACGGACTGGAAGCGGTCGCCAGTCTCGGTGTCGATCCGCCAGCCCTGCCGGCCCGCGTAGGTAGGACTCGACGTCGCCGTCACGACCGTGCGCTCCGCCGCCTGCGCGCTCGCCGCGTAGAACAGGGCGATCTCGTCAGCGGTCAGGCCGGGAGCCGTGAACACGACGAGCGCCGCAGCCCGCCGACTACCGAAGCTCCAGGTGCCGCCGGCGAAGCGGACCTCATCGATGCCCGCCTCGGCCAGGTTGCCGAGGTTCTCCGCCGTGCAGTTGCGGCCCGAATCCAGGGTCTCGGGCGGCTGGTCCTGGAACGTCGTCGGGATCAAGGCCTCGAGGTCCGGATAGGCGCCCGGTGCGGACCCATCGGCAACGCACACTCCGGTCGGATCGAACGAGGCGGCGGGAGGTTCGGCGCAGGCCACGAACCCGAGGGCGAGGGCGAGCAGGAGCACGAGGAAAGCGGCGTGTCGCGATGGCATCGAGCCAAGGGTACGAGACGCCGCCCGTGACCGCCGGACGGCCCGTCGGTGCACCCTGGCACCTGGTACACCCGTCCCGGTCCGGTGCGCCCATGCGCCCGACCTTGCGCGGTCCCAAGTCGGGACGGACGGACCATTGCGGGGCTCCCCGGCAGGCTCGTACTGTTCTGGGCACGCCGACCCGCGAACGCTTCTGGGGCAACACCTGGGGCGTCGGTCACGGACCAGGAGATGGACGCTTCTTCGAGGAGGTTCGAGGGAGGGATCCCGGATCCAGGTCACGAGCCGAGTAACCGGATCTTTCGGCCATCGGGCCTGGACGCTCGTTGGGACGGCTGCACTGATCCGATCTTCATCGACGCCGCCACGATCGCCTTCCGGCTATCCGGGGGGCGATCTCCATGTCAGGCGCCTGACTGAGGACTGCTGGTCGGGCCGGGGTCTCGCGTCGCTGTTCAGGCGCTCCGGCCGGGCCTGGCGGGCGTCGCGTGGCTTCGGCGGCCCACGCCGCGCGCGTCGAGGTCGGCCTGGATGACGCGGGCCGCCGCCACGAGCTCCGGATCGCGCGTCACGGTGGCCGTCACCCAGTCGATGTACGACGGCTCGAAGACCGCGATCTGGCCGAGTGTGTGCCCGTGAAATTTCCCGAATTCGATGGTGTGGTCGCGCGCCGCGTCCAGGGTCGGCGGCGTGGGCCGGCGAAAGTCGCGCAGCGTATCGCGCTCGGCCGGGCCCGTGGGCATCGAGGCACGCGGCGGTTCGCCCTGGACGCGCTCGCCGCGCAACGGGGGCTGGGCGCTGAACGGCACGCTCGATCCCCGCGGACCCGCGTCGCTGGTCGCCTGGTTGCCGGGCCGGAACGTATCGGTCGTGTCCACGCGCCCGGTCACCGGACGTGTCGGCTTCGGGCGCGGCGGGCCGCCTCGTCGGGCGCCGTCGGCACCGAAGTCAGCGCGCTCGGCCTCCCCGTCCGTGCCCGCGCGACCCTCGCTCCCGTCCCGGGTCAGCGCGGCGTACGCATCGTTGATCTCGGCCATCCGTCGGGTCGCCGCGCGGGACGCCGCCGGGTCGTCGCCGGTCAGGTCCGGGTGGTTCTGCCGGGCAAGCCGGCGCCATGCTGCCTTGATCTGTGCCGGATCCGCACCGGGCGCGACGCCCAGCACGGCCCTCGGGTCGCGCTTCACCACGACGCCAGTGTACGAGCATGGAGGGGTCCGCTTGACAGGTCGGCCGGCGGGGAGTCCGATAGCCGCATGACATCCCTCAAGTTCGCGGGGGTCGCGGCAGCCATCGCGGCCGCACCGCTGGGCCTCGCGTACCGCTTCGCGCTCACGTATCGAGCACGGGCCGGCTACCCACGGGCACACCCGCCGATCGTCGATCCGTCGGGATTCGGGCTGCCGTTCGAGTCGATGACGGTCCAGGCCGGCGATGTCGAGCTGCCAGCCTGGTTCATCCCGGCGCGTGGAGGTGCCCCCGGCCCGGGTGTCGCCCTTGTCCATGGCTGGGAATCCGCTCGAGATCGGACCCTCCCGAACGCGCTGTTCCTGCACAACGCCGGATTCCACTGCCTGACGATCGACGTCCGCGGCCACGGCACCAACGAGCCGGAGGAGCTGCCGGTGAGTGCCGGGGAGTTCGGAAGCGACGCCCTGGCGGCGTTCCGGGCGCTGATCGCGCGCCCGGAGGTCACGATCGGGGCGATCTCCGGCCACTCGATGGGGGCGATCGGGGCGATCCTTGCGGCCGCTGCCGACCCACGCGTCGCCGCCGTCGTGGCGACATCCAGCCCAGCGGACCCGTACCGGCTCACGCGCCAGACGTTCCGCCTGGCCCACCTGCCGATCCCCGATCCCATCGCCTATCCGCTGGCCTGGCTCACGACTCGGGTGTACCTGCGCCCACGCGGTCACACCGTCGATGAGATCAGCGCCACCTCCGCCATCCGGCGCTACGTGGGACCGGTCATGCTCGCCCATGGATCCGATGACTCGGTCGTCCCCGTCGCCCACCTGGGACGGATCGCCCGGGCGGCGCGGGATGCCCGGGCACGTGGCAGGGATCACTCGACCGAACCGGTCGAGACACTGGTGGTCGCCGGTGGCCAGCACTCATGGCTCTACGAGGATCCCGGCTATCGGTCCGCGGTTGCCCGGTTCCTGGCTCGACACCTGGGCGGCCCACTGTCGCCGGACGATGCGGCAGCCGTGGCCGAATCGACGCCGGCCCAGCGCGTGCCCGACGGGGAGCAGCCGTTCACGGCCGTGGCGGCCACGCCGGGCGGGTTCCGATCGCTCGCCTCCATGGCGCGCCCGGGGGCGACGCGAGTCCAGGTCGCGGCGGGAGCCTCGACGCTCGGTGCCGCGATCGACCCCTCGTTGGACCCAACCGCTGACGAACCGGGTCTGGGCTGATGTCCGACGACGATCCCGTCTGGGCGGCGATCAGCCGGCGACGGGTCATCCGCGACTTTGCCGATCGGCCACTCGATCTCGCGCATCTCGATCGGATCGTCCGCGCCGGCCGCCGGGCGAACAGCTCCAAGAACCTGCAGCGCTGGTCCTTCATCGTGATCCGGGATCGGGCGCACCTGGGCCAGCTGTCAACGATCGGGCCGTGGGCAGGTCACCTGGCCGGGGCGGCCGTGGCGATCGCCCTGATCACGCCGGACCCGCGCGCCCCGGAGTCACCGCTGTCCGTCATGTTCGACCTCGGCCAGGCCGCCGACTCGATGATGCTGACGGCCTGGGAGCTCGGCGTCGGGAGCGTGCCCGCGACCGTCTACCAGCACGACGAGGCACGGGACCTCCTCGGCTATCCCGCGGAGCTCCACTGCGAATATCTGCTGTCATTCGGGTATCCGGCAGATCCCACCGAGCTCGAGCGACCACCGCGTTCCGGGGGCCGAAAGCCCCTGGAGTCACTGGTCCACGAGGAACGCTGGGACGGCTGATCCGGGGGCGCTACTGCCAGCGGAACTTCCAGGACGCGATGCCGTAGCCCACGGCCAGCCAACCGATCAGCACGACGGCACAGAGCCACAGCGGGGCGAACGGGGCGCCGCCGACCATG